>JBEHXD010000458.1:0-4874 GCA_048498875.1 Verrucomicrobiota bacterium | reverse complement strand
GCCATATTCGTGGATGCCGGAGAAGATCAGGTGGTGCCGTTCGTCGCTTTCCCGCAATCGATTTTCCGCCAACTTATGTTTGGAGATGTCGATCAACGCGAGCGTGACGGAATGCACGGTACCGTCATCATGGTGTTGGCAGGAAATCCGCCGCAGGTACGTCCGCTTTGAATCGCCGACAATTTCCTTTTCAGGAACGGCGCCATTATTTCTGGCGATGCAGAGATCGGCTGTGAGATTTGAATCAGGAAAAGGCAGGACGTTTTCCCGGAGGGGGTGCCCAAGATCATCGGACTTGATTCGCAAGATCCGGGCCGCGGATGGAGTGTAACTTCTAAGACACAGAGTCTGGTCCAGAACGATGAGGGCGATGTCGAGTTCCTCGAGCAAATCCCATGAAGCGACAGGAAGGCTTGCACCATTTTTTGGTGGCTTTGCCGGCAGTGCGTTCCGTTTGGAAACGGCAACCCTCCGGCTGCCAAACCCACGCGGTGGTTGCGGCGGTCGCTGAACGCGGCGCGGTTTGCGGGCGGATTCTTTTCCGGTGGAGGAACTGCGAGTCTTTTGCCGGCGGGGACCAGTCTTGGGTTTTCGTTTCATCAGACCTGGGGGTGGGGACGACGGGAACAGTTTTAATTTTAGTGACATTTATCCCGAGTCCAGAGGGAACCCTGACTCTTGTCCTTCACGGACCCTGAATCGGTGTTTTCCCGATGTTTGGGAAAGGCACATGCCTGATTGCATGGGTCCGGATGAGCACGCCGGGCGCTTGACACTCCGCGGCCACGGATTCGTGCGCAGTGGACCGGGCACTTGCGCGAATCGTGCTGATTATGCCTTCCTCGGATTCTCCGCGGAAATGGAGGGACCGGGGCCGAGCAATTCGTGCACCGTTTGAAGCAGCGCGTCGCCCGTAAATGGCTTGGCAAGAAATCGTCCATCGGTGGGGATTCGGCGTTTCACGTCGTCCTCATCAGAGGAACCACTGACGGTCAAAACGCGAATGGCCGGATGCAGGGCGCGGAGCACCTTGGTCATGGCCGCTCCGTCGAGATTGGGCATGTCGAGATCGGTGACCACCAGTCGGAATTCCAGACTTCTTGCCGCAAATAATGCCAGCGCTTCAGCCCCATCCGCCGCGGCCAGAACCCGGTAACCGTGATTGACGAGGGTGGCGCCGGCGACTTCACGTACGTTGGCGTCGTCGTCGACCACCAGAATCAGTTCACCGTGGCCGCGTGGAATCGCGATGCTGGTGGTGTCGGCGATGGTGGATTCCGTATCGGGAAGCGCGGGCAGGTAAACGTGAAAGGTGGTTCCGTGTCCTGCTTTCGTTTGGACGGTGATCGTGCCGCGATGTTCGGTGATGATCCCTTTCACCGTTGCGAGACCGAGACCGGTTCCTTTTCCCGGCGCCTTGGTGGTGAAAAAAGGTTCCCAGATGCGTTCCAGCACTGCGGGCGGTATGCCGCTCCCGCTGTCGGAAACTTCAATCAGCAGGTAGGGCCCGGGTTTCACCTCGTGAATGGCGGAAGCGCTCATCTCGTCGAGCTGGCGATTGGACGCGACCAAGCGAAGCACGCCGCCGTCCGGCATCGCGTCCCTGGCATTGACGCAAAGATTGAGCAGGACCTGGTGCAGCTGGGTGGGATTCACCTTTAGTGGCCAAAGGTCCGAACTGATGTTGGTCTCGATACGGATGGATTTGGGGAAAGTCTGATTCATCACGTCGACCAGTTCACGAACCATGTGCTTCGATTGGATCAGTTGCGGCTCCCCGGTCACACCGCGGCCAAAACCAAGAATTTGCCTTACCAGCCCCGCACCTCGTTCCGCACTGCGCTCTATGCTCGTGAGTATCCGGTCGTCGGCTTCATTCGTAACGCTGGACCGCAGGAGGGGGACTCCCATCAACATCGGGGCGAGGACATTGTTGAAATCGTGCGCGATCCCGGCGGCGAGCATGCCGATGTTCTCCATCCGCTGCACGCGTCGCATCTGTTCCTCGGTTTCGTGGCGTTCACGACGAAGCTGGACATCGCGGAGCGCTCGCTGAACTGCGGGTACCAGCCGTTTGGGCCGGTCTTTGATAATGTAATCGTTGGCTCCACCCCTCAACGCCTCGATCGCCCGGTCTTCCCCGATGGTGCCCGAGAGGAAGATAAAAGGCACGTCAGGCAACTCCTGGCGGGCAAGGCTCAAGGCTTCCAGCCCGGTAAAGTCGACAAGGTTGAAATCGGAAAGAATAACGTCCGGTTGATTGGTGAATTCCGCGACGAAATCCTTGCGGTTGTCGACGACCTTGATGGCGCAGTCCGGCCATTCGTCCAAAAAGGTTTCACGGGTGAGTTCCGCATCGATGGGGTTATCTTCAAGATGAAGAATTTTCATCGCAGGTGGGGGGTAGGGGTTGACCGGGAACCAATGCGGATAAGGTGAAAGCAAAAGATACTTTTATCAACTCTACTTCGACTCAGAATAGTACTCTCTTAATCTACAAAGTTCGTTCAGGACCACAATGAGGGAGCACAGAAATCTTGCAGTTTTTTCCAGAAAAACGGGAACCAAAATCTGGATACAGGTTTTGGTCGTTGGGAAATTAAAACTGTAAGTGCGCAAAAAAAGACCGCCAGAATTCTGGCGGTCTGGAAATGAGGAGTGAAGCGGCACCTTTTAATCGGCCATGACCAGTACTCGTTTTCCTGCTGAGTGATCGTGTTCCAGTTCGTCCTGGGCTCTTCCCGCCTCGGCTAGCGGGTAGGTTTTTTGCAGCACCACCCGGACGTGTCCTTCATCGATCAACAGGGCAATTTCCCGCAGCGTTTCCCGGTTGGGCTGCGCCATAAAAACCTTGGCGCGCGCATGATGTTGGCCGGCTTGAGCGGCCGAGGGCTCTTTGAGGGTTGAGACCATCGTTCCTCCGTCTTTGAGCACGGACCAGGAACGTTCCTGGATTTCCCCCGCGACCAGATCGATCACCAGGTCCACGGGATCCATTTCGTTTTCGAAATTTTCGTTTTTATAGTCGATCACCTGGTCGGCGCCCAGATCTTCGACCAGACTGACGTCCTCTGTTCCCGCCGTGGCGATTACGGTGGCGCCTTTGCCCATCGCAAATTGGACGGCGAAATGTCCCACGCCTCCCGCGGCGCCATGGATGAGCACCCGCTGACCGGCCCGGAGTTTTCCGTGATCAAAAAGCGCCTGCCAGGCCGTGGTGGCGGCCAGGGGGACGGCGGCGGCCTCCACATGGTTCAGTGAAACCGGTTTCAGAGCGACTTCGTTGTTCTTGGCGAGGGCATAATCCGCGTATCCACCACTATGTGACGCGAGAAAGGCGTAGACTTCATCGCCGACGTCGAAGTCACTTACGCCGCGTCCGATCGCGGCAATCACGCCGGAAACATCCCGGCCGGGAATGGCCGGCAGTTTGGTTTCGGCTCTCCGGAATTCCCCGGCGCGGATTTTATAGTCCACGGGATTGATGCCCGCGGCATGGACTTGGATTAGGATTTCGCCGGCCTTCGGGGTTGGCACCGGCATTTCAGTGGCTTGAAGAACTTCGGGCCCTCCAAATGAATTCATCACGACAGCTTTCATGGCAATGTAGAGGTTGACGGTTAACGTGGAAATTCGCCGCGTCCTCCCTTGGGGAAACATGGCGAACAGGTTACGTTTGGAGATTAACAAAGCCGGCCGGCAGCGCCATCGGGCATCCGCCCATGCACACGGTGGGAAAATTCCCGGACGAGAAAATTCGGAACCCGACTGGTGCTCAACTACCGGGGGAATTCCAGCTCGTCTGAAACCGGTAGCTCCCCGAAACGAGTTCGTAGGTCGGCAAGGCACCGCTTGCTTTTGCCCGGGTGACGCCTGGACTATCGGCAATCGGTTTCCCTTGTTCGAGAATTTGGGCGTTGGCCGGGACGGGGAACCGTGCGGTGGCTGTGGTATTCGGAGGCACGACCACTTCCCAGTCAAAGGTGTTGGCGGTGCGTTTCCAACTGCTCACGATGTCGCCTTGCGGTGAACGGTGCTTGCCACGGGCGGAAGTGAGCACGCTGTCTGGCTGCGGTTGCAGCAGGAAATGGCTGTACCCGGGATGCAGCGGATCGATTTCAATTCCGGCAACGACTTGATAGAGCCAGTCGCCCACCGCCCCGTAGGCATAATGGTTGAAGGAGTTCATGCCTTTGTCCTGAAAACCCTTTTCTTTGGTCCACCCATCCCAGCGTTCCCAAATGGTCGTGGCACCCTGTGTCACGGCGTAAAGCCAGGAAGGCCATTGTTGCTGCAGCAAAAGCGTGTACGCAAGGTCCAGCTGGCCTTCGCTGGCGAGCACGTGGAGCAAATAGGGTGTGCCGACAAAACCGGTGCTGAGCTTGTTGCCGCGCCGCTTGATGTCGCGCACGAGCTCCGCGGTCAGTTTTGACCGGAGATCGCGCGGTACGAGATCGAAATGCAGCGCGAGCACGTAACTCGTCTGGGTGTTGCCCGCCACCAGGCCGTCGGCGGTGACGTAACGCCGCTGAAACGCCTTCGTGACGCGGTCCGCGATCGCCTCGTATTTTTCCGCGTCCTTCGTTTCGTTCAACGCCTGCGCGATCCGGGCGAGCAAGCGTGCGTCGTGGACATAAAACGCTGTCGCGATCAGATCCTTGGGCGTGCCGCCATCGGTTTGACCGCTGCCATCGAGGGCCAGCCAGTCGCCAAACCCGCCCCATTTGCCCAGCGAGGGATTAAGCCGGATGTCGTCCAGCGACTGGGTGCCGAGAAAATCGACGTACCGCCGGAGTTCCGCATAGTGCTGTTTCAACAGTGCGACGTCCCCGTAGCACTGATAAACGGTCCATGGACAAATTATCGCGGCATCC
>JBEHXD010000457.1:0-4880 GCA_048498875.1 Verrucomicrobiota bacterium | reverse complement strand
ATCGGCCCCTACCCGCAGAGGAACACAAGGTCGCGGCTCAGCACAGCAGCGACCCAAAATCCATGAAATCCGCGTTAAAGCCGCCTTTCACGCCTTTGCAAATCACGCTCACGGCATCGTGCGAATGCAGGGATTCAAGATGCGAGCAGGCGATGCGGAAATCCTTGATGCGCTTGTCGGCATCAAACTCCCGGTAGAGCAGACGAGCCGCATCCTCGACGAATTTCAGGTACGCGCCGTTGAGTTCGGCGAACGCCTGTTCGTCTTCGCGCTTCACCATCACCTGCGTTTCGGTCTGCAGCGCGGCGAGACACAGCGCGTGCACATCCTCGATCCAGATTTTTTTCCCTTCGACCTCCTCAAGCGTCACGCGCGCCTTGCTGCGCTGGGAATGTGGCACCCCGTAGGCGCCGCGTTTGTCGCGGGCATGCTCGGTCAATTCCGCGGAGCACGGGCAGGCAGAGGAATAAACGAAATCGAAATGAATAAACCGGCGGTAACGTCCGTCCTGCGCCATCACGCCCTCGAACGCGACCTGGTAGAATTGATAACCCTCCAGCCCGCTCCGCAGGCTCGTGCGCGTCATCGGGTAGGAAAACGCGATCTTCAGGCGTGCATCCTTGGTGTCGACGTTGCGCAGGTAACTCTTGAGAATCTTCCCCATCCATTCGCCCGTCGTGACCTCGTCCTTGTGCTCATAGAAAGAGCGCATGATGCGGCTCATGTTGATGCCCTTTAACTCGGCTTCGAGCGACACCGTGCCGGTGACACTGGTTTCCAGAGTGAGAATTTTGCCGGCCTTCGTGCGATATTTCAGCGGGAGTTTGAAGTTGTGGATTCCCACCTGCTGGATTGGCACGTGCGCGCCCTGGATCGCCTCGTGGGCGACCTCCATCATGTCGGGCATCGAGGCGCGATAGGCGGCATCCGCTTTGAACTTCTTGTCGTAGCCGCGCTTGATCGGCGGCAGCTGGCCGCAGCTCGAGCGATGGAGATACATTTGTTTCATGGGAACGTTCGTTTTTGGTTTGTAGTTCCGCGGGTGACGTAACCGCGGGGAAATTCAACTGCTGTCCGGACCGAAAAACTCGGCGAAATTGCGCGGAGTTTCGTAGAGACGAACGCAATGCAGGCGCCCCGCCGTCAGCTGTGGCCCGATGCGATGCCAGAAGGCGATCACGAGGTTTTCCGTGGACGGAATGATCCCGCGCAGGAAATCCACGTCGTCATTCAGACTGCGGTGATCGCAGGGGTCCGCCACGGTCTCGTTCATGATCCGCTTCAATTCACCGAGATCCACCACATACCCCGTGACCGGATCGACAACGCCCTTGACCGTCACCTCCAACACGTAGTTGTGTCCGTGATTCTGGTGGCAGAGGCCAAATTGCTTTTTATTCCACGCCAGGCTCCGGGTGGGATTATAAAGCCGGTGCGCCGAGTTGAAATGCACCTGCCGCGTAATATAAACCGTGCCCGGCAACGAACGAACTCCGCGCGTCGATCCGGTGGAGGAGGACTTTTTACGGGAGTTGGCGGCTTTTGGCATGGAGGGTCAATCGAAGCCAGAAAGCGTATGGCGTCAACCCTCGGTCACTTAACAACCTTGTTACTCTTGCTTTCAAAAAATAACCATTGCCCGACTCACCCCGAATCCTGTTTATCGAAACCAATGGCGATGCGTTTCAGTATTCTTGGCAGCGGCAGCTCGGGCAACTCCGCCCTGCTGCGCACCGACGACACCCGCGTGCTCGTCGATGCCGGTTTCTCGACGAAAAAACTCGCCGGCCTGCTCGAGGAACTGGGTGAAAAGCTGGAAACCATCGACGCCATTTTCCTCACTCACGAGCACGGCGACCACGCGGCCGGCCTGGGCGGGCTCGCGCGCTATCCGCAGATCCGCGTCTTCGCCAACCGGGCGACGTCGATGGTCTTGCAGAAAACGCTGAAGCACACCGTTTCGTGGAATATTTTCGAAACGGGCCAGACCTTCCGTTTCCGCGATCTGGAAGTGAGCAGTTTTTCCGTGCCGCACGACGCGCAGGAACCGGTGGGCTTCCTGATCGCCCACGGTGACGACGATCTTTTTTCACAGCGCCGCACCCTGGCGTGGCTGACCGACCTGGGCCACGCGCCCCAACACGTGCGGGAGAGAATTCGGGAAGCGGATGTGTTGGTCGTCGAGGCCAACCACTGCCCGCACATGCTCGAAGCCGATACCAAGCGTCCGTGGTCCACGAAGCAGCGCATCAGCGGCCGCCATGGTCATTTGTCCAACGAAGCGGCCCGGGAATTGCTCTCCTCCATCGCCAGCCCGCGCTGGCGCCATGTGTTTTTCGCCCATCTCAGTCGCGACTGCAACACCATCGCCGCCGTCGAGGCGTCGTGCCGGGCCGTTTTGGCGGACCGGCAATGCGGTCTGACCGTGGTCGCCGCGGGCGGCGGCACTCCCTTCTATCATTTCTAACATGTCGAAGCCTCTCGTCCGCCGCACCAAGATCATCGCCACCCTCGGGCCCGCCACCGAAAGCGAGGAAATGCTGGGCAAGCTCATTTCCGCCGGAGTCGACATCGTCCGGCTCAACATGGCGCACGCCAAGCACGACTGGACGCGCGCGGTGATCCGCCGCATCCGCACCGTCGCCGAAAAAGCCGGACGCGAGGTTGCCATCATGATGGACATCAAGGGCCCGGAAATCCGCACAGGCGATCTGGCCGTGCCGATCGAACTGAAACCGGGCGAGATTTTTGATTTCACCGTGAAGCCGGGCGCGGAAAGGCAGGGCGAGGAAATCCGCTCGGTCGACGTCAACTACCGCGATCTGGTCAACGACATCAAGGTCGGCGACACCGTGCTGGTGGACAGCGGATTGATCCGGCTCGAAGTGTTGTCGAAGGACCAGGCGCACATCCGTTGCCGCGTGCTCACACCCGGCTCGCTCACTTCGCGCCGCCACATCAATCTGCCGGGGGTGAAAGTGAACCTGCCCGCCTTCACCGAAAAGGATCGCGGCGACACGCTGGTCGGACTCCAGGAAGGCATCGATTACGTCGCCCTGTCCTTCGTCCGCGAAGCCGCCGACATCACCCTGCTGCGCAATTTTCTGAAGGACAACAATGCCACGAATGTCCGCATCGTCGCGAAAATCGAGGACCAGTCCGCCATCGACAATCTCGACGAGATCATCGCGGCGACCGACGCCCTTATGGTGGCCCGCGGCGACCTCGGCATCGAGGTTCCCTTGCAGGAACTGCCCGTGATCCAGCGACGCGCCGTCCGCACCTGTCTTGCCATCGGCCGTCCCGTGATCATCGCCACGCACATGCTGGAATCGATGATCACCCAGCCCATGCCCACGCGCGCCGAAATCACCGACGTCGCCAATGCCGTGTTCGAACAGGCCGACTGCGTGATGCTCTCGGGCGAAACCACGATCGGGAAATACCCGCTCGAGTGCATCCACATCCTCGATACAATCTCGCGCCGCATCGAGGAGGAGTTCGCCAACGACTTCCCGCCACCCGCGGTGTTCAATTCCGAACGCATGAAGGTGCTGCGCTCCGCCGTGGTGATGGCCAACCAGATTCCCAAGTCGCTTATCGTCGTTTTCACCCGTCACGGCACGAACGCGGCCGGGCTCGCGGCGCATCGTCCGGCGCATTCTCCCATCATCGCCATCACCGATTCGGTGGCCACGATGCGCCAGCTGCGCATGGTTCGTTCCGTCGAGCCGTTTCTCCTTACGCCGTTCACGACGCCCGACGGCACCCTCGAACGCGGAATCTCGATGCTCATCAAGCAGGGCCGCATCGAGGAAGGCGACAAGCTGATCGTCGTTTCCGACGTCCAATCGGGCTTGCGCCGCCTCGCCAGCATTCAACTCCGCACCGTTGAATGATATTTTTGCCGGAGCGGTTTTACGCCGCGATTGAACAGTTGATCGCGGCATCAACCCGCTCCTACAGTGGAATCTCCCCGCCCCTTTCCCTTCATGTCCCGTTTCCTTTCGCTCACCTGTGCCCTGCTTCTATCGGCTGTCACCGTTCCTGCGGCGATAGAGCCGCACGTTCCTTTTCTCGCGCCGGGTGCGATCGAACCGCAGTCACTGATTCCCGCCGCGCCCGCGCCCGATTCGCTGGTCCAGCACGCTGAAATAGAAGTACTGCTGAATCTGCAGGCCAGCCGTTCCCCCGCCGACATTGCCTTCGCCCAAAAAGTCCAGGGCGAGACGGTATTTGTCTTCGGTGCCGACGTGCTGGGCGACTGGTTCACCGCCGCGAACCTGCCGAAGACCGCGGCCTTTTTCGCCCAGGTGCGGGAGGATTTCACGCCGATCGGACACGCCATCAAAAAAACCTTCAACCGTCGCCGGCCGGCCTTTCAGGATGCGCGCATCAAACCGTGCGTGGAGTTCTCCGACACCAGCTCCTATCCCAGCGGTCATGCCGCGCAGTCATCCCTGTGGGCGGGATTATTGAGTGTCGCCTTCCCTGATCACGCCGCGGCATTCACGGAACGCGCCGCCAAAACCCGCTGGGCCCGTCTCGTGGGCGGCGCCCACCACCCGACCGACGTGGAAGCGGGCCGCCTCATCGGCGAGGCGGAAGTGCGCGAGCTGCTCAAGAATCCCGCCGTGCAAAAAGCTCTCGAAGAAATTAAAGCCGAAGCGGCATCATTCCTCGGCAAAAAAGCGGCCTAGAGGTTCGAAGGTAGGGCGGACTATCCTTAGTCCGCCGTCAGGATTCGCGCATGACAACCCGATCACGGCGGACTAGGGATAGTCCGCCACTACTGTCCGGTTAAGGAGTGGAGTAAGTTTTGTTAGTGGCGTGGAAAGAGGCGGCTAGGAAGCGGAGAGGGTGTGAGCGGTTTGGCGCTG
>JBEHXD010000456.1:0-4905 GCA_048498875.1 Verrucomicrobiota bacterium | reverse complement strand
TTGGGCGAGTGCGACGTTGATGTTGGGGGGAACTGGCGCCTCGGAGTAGAGAGTTCGTCTGGTTTGTCGCGCCCGGTGCGTTCCTGCTTTTTCTCGGCGCACTTTTGGCCCTGCCACCGCAACTGCGGCGTCGCCATGCCCCGGATTCCCCTGAGTCGACGAACCCCACCGCGCCCCGTTCCTCCCCCGTCGCATGAGTTTTTATTCGCCTCATCTTCTCTGGTTGCTCGTGCCGCTCGTCCTGCTGTTTTCCTGGGAACTCGCCCGTCATACCGCTCGCGCAGCGGCGACGTTTCCCAAAATCGCCCGCGCGTGGGCCGGGGCCTTTAATGTTTCGCTCGGCGCCCGGCACACCACGGCGGAAACCCGGCCACGCATCTGGCTTTGGTTTGGTCTCGCCTTCGCGATCGTCGCCCTCGCCCGCCCCCAGTGGGGCGCGGTTGAGGAACAGGTGTTCGACCAGTCGCGTGAAGTGCTGATCGCGGTGGATCTGTCGAAGTCCATGCTTGCCCAGGACGTCAAACCGTCGCGATTGGACCGGGCCAAACTCCTGATCCAGTCGCTGCTCGACGGGTTAAAAGGTGAGCGGGTGGGATTGGTGGTGTTTGCCGGCACGGCGTTTTTGCAGAGCCCCTTGAGTTCCGATTACGAAATCCTGCGGGAGTTTCTTCCGTCCATGGGGCCGGATTATCTGCCCGAGGGCGGCACCAATTATCACTCGCTGCTCGAGACCGCCATCCAGGCATTTGGCACCTCGACCGCGGACCGCTACCTGATCATTCTCAGCGATGGCGAGGCCACTGATGAGGACTGGAAACCGCTGGTGGAGCAGCTCAAGGCCAAGGGCATCCGGGTCATCGGGCTGGGCGTCGGCACCGCCAAGGGCGCCTTCATTCCCGAGGAAGGCGGCGGTTTTGCCAAGGACGAACGCGGCGCAGTCGTGCTTGCAAGGCTCAACAGCTCCACGCTGCAGGAACTCGCGCAGGTCACCGGCGGCGCCTACACTGACGCCAGCGCGTGGGTCGATCTTTCGGCCCTGCTCAACAGGACCGTCGAGGCCGGAACGAAAGGCGATTTTTCCGAAAAGAACACGGCGCGGAAAGTCGAACGTTTCCAATGGTTTCTCGCACCCGGTTTGATCCTGCTCCTGATCAGCTTCTGGTCTGAATTTCCGGTGCGCCCGCGTGAACGCAGTCTGCCGCTGGGCAATCGTCCCACGCCCAAAAAGACGGAACCCGAACCACCCGTCCTCGCCGCGGCGCTGACCTTGTTTGTTTCCTTATGCTGGCTCTCGGCGCTTTTGCACCCCACCAACGGACTGGCTGATCCGGTACCGGCCACCCTTCCGCCAGCCGCACCGGGCGCACCTGAAGAATCTCCCGCCGAGACTTTCGTCAAACCGCTGCTGACGGTGGTCCGGCGGTTGAGCGAACAGGAAACGATCAGCGCGAAGGAATATTCCGAACTGGCCCAGACGACGATCACCTATGGCCAGCGCCTGCAAGGTGCGCAGCAACCGGCACCTGAAAAAGTGATCAAAAACGGCCTGCAGGCAATCGATGCCGGGGAAAAACTGGACGACAAAGCCGCGGAGTGGCCACGTCTGCGCAAGGAATTGCAGGAGCTGTTGAAAAAAGACGAGCAGCCGCCGCAGAAAGACCAGAAGAAGCCGGACGAAGACAAGAAGGATCAGGATCAACAAAAGAAAGATCAGCAGAAAAACCAGTCGGATCAAAATCAGGACAAGAACGAGCAAAACGACCAGAAAAAGGAAAAGTCCGATCAGCAAAAACAGGGCGACAAACCATCGTCCCCCCAAGACCAACCGCAAAAGCAGCCGGAACAAAACAAACAGGACGCCTTCGGGGACATGAAGGATAACAAGGCCCAGCCCAAACCACCCCCGCCCACGCCTTCCTCTGGCACACAAAAAGTCGGCGGACAGCAGGACAAAAAAACCGACGACCAAAAAAATCCGGAACTCGCACTGCCGCTGCAAAAACTCGAGCAGGTTCGCAATCAGGACTCACCGGCCAAACTTCAACAAATCATGCGAGGCGAACCCGAAAAGCCCAAGGGTGCGGCCAAGGACTGGTAATTTTTCATGCGACGCAATTCCTTCCTCTTCCATTTAGGAGTCCGTTTACGGTCCATCACGCGCCGTATCACCGAGGGATGTTCCCCCGATCTTTCAAATGCGCATGATCGCTCCTGTCATTCTGAGCAAAGCGAAGAATCTCCACGGGCGAAAGCGGCATCACCTTCGAAACCGGGGATGCTCCTCTTCGTTCGGAACGACAAGATGGCCTCAAAATCACTCCTCAACCGCGTGTTGGCGACAGGGCGCCATATTGCCCTCATCACCACGACCGCGACGGCCGCGTTCGCCCAAACCGTGCATTGGGACCCGCCTTCCGGCCAGTTGGGTTTCAATCAAGTCAGCCAGATCTCCCTGGTATTCGAGAATTGCGAACCGGATGGAGCACCCGCCCTGCCGCAGGTGGAGGGATTGATTTTTGGCCGCCCCTCACAAAGCAGTCAGACCAGCATCGTGAATTTCACGATGACGCGGACTTTTTCCCTGGTTTATCCGGTGCGGCCCTCGAAAAAGATCACGCTCAGCATTCCCGCGTTCGAAGTTAAAACCGACAAGGGGGCAATCCGTGTTTCCCCCGCAAACTTTACGGTGGGTGACGCCAGCGTCGGCAATACCGGCCTCAGCGTGGACGATGTCGCATCGGCCAAGCTCTCGGTGGCGAAAACCGCTTTTTGGGCCGGCGAAGTTTTTCCAGTAACCTATACCCTGAGCATCATCCGGAGAAATTTCTACCAATTGGCTCCAAACATCGAATGGCCCGCGTCGCCCCTGATCGCGGAAGAATGGAGTAAAAACGATCTCAGCGAAGCCACCGTCGGAGGCGAACATCGCGTGTTGTCCGTCCAAAACACCCGGGCCTATTCCAAACAGGCCGGCACGTTCACGCTCAGTCCCGTGAGCCAGATGGCGAACCTCGTGGTGGGCTCCACCGGGTTCGGTATTTTCTCACAGCCGAATGTCGAGCAACGCCAGCTCGAAACCAATCCGCTCACCGTGACAATCAAGCCCCTCCCGACGCCGCCCCCTGATTTCTCCGGAGCGGTCGGAGATTTCACCTTCACCTCCAAGGTCATCCCCACCTCCGGCGCAGTCGGAGAGCCGATCACCTGGACGGTCGAACTGAGCGGTGTCGGCAACTGGCCCGACATCACCGGCCTGCCCCAGCGCGACGTCTCCAATGATTTCCAGATCGTCCAGCCAAAGTCGAAGCGCACCATGAAGGAGGGTGCACTCTTTGAGGGTACCCTGCTCGAAGACGTCGTGCTCGTGCCCACCCGCGCCGGCAGCTACCGCCTCGCGCCGGTTCATTTTACTTACTTCGATCCAAAGTCAGGCAGCTACAAAACGATCTCAAGTGAGCCGGTGACGGTCAACGTGACAGCCAGCGCGTCATCAACTCCCGCACCCAACACAGCCAACGCCCCGATCCAATTTTCACTGCCATCCTCCTCGAATGCCACACCACCGGCTCCCACGCTCCCCAATGCCACGCCGCCTGCGGCCCCGGAAAATCTCCCGCGCGATGTCTTGCCGGAAAGCGCTCATGGGATCGTTCCCTTCCAATCCAGAACATTCTGGATCATTTTTATCACCCCCGCGGTCCTCGCCATCGTGGTTGTCTGGTTTTTCCTCGCGGCGGTTCGCTCAAAGGAAACCGATCCGCAGCGGCTTCGTCGTGCCGCAAAAATGCGATTGACCACCTTGCTTGGCGAGATTCGTGCGGCAGGAAACAAACCCGGCGAACTCACTGCCAGGCTCGCAGCATGGCAGCGCGAAGTAGCGGCGCTCTGGGAAATTCCGCACGCGGCCCCCGGGGTCAAACTCGTCGAAGCCCGGGTGACAGCGCAGCAAAAAGAAGATGCCTCCCGCTGGGCGCAACTCTGGACGGACGCTGAGCGAGCCCAACACAGTCGCGATCACACGTTGCCTTCCGACTGGATCTCGCGAGCCAACACCGCTCTCGATTCCGTCGCGATTCCCGGCTGGTCTCCCCTCGCCTTGTTCAACGGACGCAACCTGCTGCCGTTCCTGTTCACGCTTTTGGTGATGGTCGCGCCGTTGACTGTCCACGCCGGGGATCCCGCCGATGCCTACAAGCGCGGCGAATTTCCGGCCGCGGAAGCGGACTGGCGAAAAACCCTGGAATCCTCGCCCTCCGACTGGGCCACCCGTCATAATCTCGGCCTGGCCTTGGCCCAGCAGGATCGCTGGGCAGAGGCCGCCGCGCAATGGACGGGCGCGTTTCTGTTGAATCCACGCAGCGACCTCACCCGCTACGATCTCGCGCTCGGATTGCAACGGTCAGGCCTCGCCCCTTCGGAACTGGTCGAATTTTCGCGGGGAAAGAATCGTTTTAAACTGGCCCGGATGGCGTCCGCAGGTGAATGGGAAATCGTATTGTTCGTCGCGGCGCTTTTGTTAGCCGCCGCCGTGATCATCCTCCTGGTGCAAGGTTACCGGCGCACGCTCGCGTGGGCCAAGCCCACGGCGTTGGGCATCAGTCTCGTCGCCGTGCTGCTGGCGGTGCTGGCAACGCTCAGCCTGCGCGTCTACGGTCCCCTGGCTGAACCGGAAGCGGCCATGGTGTGGAAGGCTTCGACCCTTTTCAGCATTCCGACCGAAGCCGACACCACGCAAAAAACCTCCCCGCTCTCCGCGGGCTCTCTGGCCGTGGTCGAAAAGACTTTTCTCGGCTGGAGCAAGCTGCAGTTCCCCGGCGGCCAGATTGGCTGGGTCCACAGCGAGGATCTGGTCAAGGTCTACCGATAGAGCGTTTTCAAAAAACTGTAGCCGGGGGCGCTGACCCC
>JBEHXD010000455.1:0-4908 GCA_048498875.1 Verrucomicrobiota bacterium | reverse complement strand
TCGTGAAGATCACTGATGTCGCCATTCAACTTGCACCCCATGGGCAGGACCGTCTCCGCGTCGCCCGCCGCCTGGCGGAATCCACTGTTACTTCCCCATGAAAAAACTGGCCAGTCCCTTGGTTGCCGTGATTCTTGGACTCGTTCTGGGTCTGGGCACCGGTTTGTACACTTTCAACCGTGCCGCACAGGCGGTTTTCGATCGCGCCGTCAGCCTCGCGCCCCACAAGGACAAACTCATCCACGAGGAACGCGAACGCGGCTGGAATTTCTGGACAATCGAAATTGAGGAACTCGCCAATGAATTGAAGGGCGAGCGAGATCGCCTTCGCAAGCAGGCCGAGCAAATGGATCGTCGGGAGGCCCAGCTCGCCGGCGAACGCCAGGAACTCAACAAGGTGCGTGCCGAGATCGAGGGGATCCGGCAGGAGATCGCCGCCAAAATCGTCGAGGTGAATGCCGATGAAGTGAAAAACATCCGCGGACTGGCGAATACCTATTCGAATCTGCCGCCCAAGGCCGCGGTCGCGATCATGCGCGAGATGGATGACACCACGATCGTGAAAATTCTTTCGGTGATGAAGTCCGATGGCGTGACCGCAATTTTTGAGGAAATGAGTCACACGAGCGGTCCCGATGGTCCACTCGCCAAGCGCGCCGCCACGATTTCCGACCGCCTTCGTCTGATCAAATCCACCAAGACCGCTTCCAGCCCTTAACCAAACCGACAGTTCCCCTGCCCACGGATCGGGCGGCGAAATTTCCAAGGAAGGAAATGCACTCATGCAACTTTTACTTCCTGCCGCCTCTTTCCCCACGCCCGCCGCTCCTTCGAACTGCGGCGTAAAAACTCCCGCCACCGCGACAGATTCCCCGGATACGCCGGCCGATTCCTTCGCTTCGCTGCTGTCGAAGGATTCGACCGATGACGATTCGGCCCCCGGCGACGGCACCAAAAACACGGATGCCGAACAGGCCGCGGGAATGCTCGCGGCGATGCTGTGGATGCAAAATCCCGTGGCCGCAACCACGGTGCCTGTGCTGCCGACGGTTTTGTCCGACGGATCAACCCCGACGGCCGCCACGGATGTCACGGCATTGAGTGATAACACGACCGCGACGGGCGATACCCAGGCAGGCACGCCGTTTTTTGGCGCCACCAATTCCCGTGCTTTTGGAAAACTTCCGCCGGCTTCATCCCCGGTTTTGGTGAACTCATTTGCCAATGCGATCGGGGATCAAGTCCAGGCCCAACTCCCTGATCAAGCGGGCGCAGGGCAGGGGGCCGCGGCCATTGCTGGATCAACTCCATCACCGACTGCTCCCCAAACTAACTGCAACGGGGTGACGGTCCCCGCTACGACCGCCGGTAACACTGCAATCGCTGGTGCCTCGTCAACAGCTGTTAGCGCCGCGACAACCGGCAACGAGGCAACGCCCGCAGTTGAGACCTCCTTGGCCGCATCCGTGGCGGTGACCCAAGTCGCGACCGCAACTCCTGCGGCAGTTAAAACTCTCCTGCCGGCGGTCGGGAAGACGCCGGTGAAAACGACCTCGGACGAAAAGTCTGCGTCAACGGAAGAAAACCACGATGATGTGTCGGCACCGGAAATTCTGTCGGTCGGAGTGACCACATCGGAAACAAAGGTGCCAGCGGCAACCGTACCTGCGGCCGACCGGAAAACTGTGCCGGCGGACGCTCAGGAAAAAATTGCCCCTCTTCCCGCGGTGCTGAGGGACTTAGAGAAAAACGCCGCAAAGGCGGTTGAAAAATACTTTTTAGACCCTGTTCAAAAGGCAGTTACGGCAGTGAATACAAGTGTTGGCATCGCCGTTGCTAAAGTGAATGCCGCCATGTCTTCCGAATCCCCAACCCGCACCAAGTCCGCCCCGCTCGTCGAGCCTTCAGCGGCCTTTGTGTTTTCCGGGGAGACGGCTCCGACCGCCACGCTCACGGTTGACGCTCCGGCTCCCGTTGCGACGGTGCGCGAAACGCTGGCGGCGGTGATTTCCGCAGTCGACGCCATCGAGCGCCGCGCCGACGTGCAACAGAAGTCGGTTGATCTGAATTTCCATGTGGGTAACGAAAAACTTGGCCTGCGCGTCGAACTGAAGGACGGCGCGGTCCACACCACTTTCCGCACCGAATCGCCCGAGATGAGCAGCGCGCTTTCGCGCGAATGGCATTCCGTGGTGCCCACCGCTTTTGCCCGCGAAGTGCGTCTCGCCGAGCCGGTTTTCCACACCGTGGCCGCTTCCGGATCGGATTCCTCCTCCACCTCCCTCGGCCAGGGCGCGCAGCACCAACAGCGCGAACAGCCCAAAGCCGCGCCCACTTTCGCGTCAGCGCTCCGTCGTGAATTCAACGACGCCCCCGCGCAGGACTCCGCCTCGCCTGTTACTGCCACCGCCGCGAATTCCTCGCAGCTCCTCAACGCCTTAGCCTGATACCACCATGACTGTTAACTCTGTTGCTGCTCCCGTCGATCCGGCGATCACCTCCAAGGTCGTCAAGGCCCCGAAAACCCTCGGCTCGGATGATTTCATGAAACTCCTCGCTGTCCAATTTCAGACGCAGGATCCGATGAAGCCGATGGAAGACACGGCGTTCATTGCGCAGATGGCGCAATTCACCTCGCTCTCGCAGAGCCAGACCATGACCGCCGAAATGGTGAAGTTGAGCGGCAATCAGCAGCTCACCGCCGCCAACAGCTTCCTCGGCAAGGAAGTCGCAGTCGACGATGGCAAGGGTGGCACGGTCACCGGCGCCGTCACCGGTGTTCAGGTCGATCCCGATCTGGGGCCGCAAATCATCGTCAACAACTCTCCCTATTCACTTTCCTCGGTGCTGTACGTCCAGCCCGCCTCCACTTCCACGACGCCCGCCGCCAACAGCGGTTCCTAAACTCAAACCAAAGAAAAATCATGTCACTCATCGGCACACTCGGCAGCGGCGTCAGCGCCCTCCGCACCTTCATGAAAGGTCTCGAAGTCATCGGCAACAACATCGCCAACGTGAACACCACGGGCTTCAAGAGCAGCAGCGCTCAATACGTCGACAGCTTCAGCAACATTCTCCAGCGCTCGGCGCCCTCGACCAATCCCAATTCCAACAGCCCGGCGATCACCGTCGGTACCGGTGTGAAGCTCGGCGCGATCCATACCAATTACAGCCAGGGTTCGCTCGAGACGACCGGCATGGGCACCGATCTCGGTGTTTCCGGCGAAGGTTATTTCAAGGTGAAGAATCCCGTCGACGGCACGGAATTCGCGACCCGCGACGGCAGCTTCCGCTGGGACGACCAGGGCAACCTCGTCAATGCCCAGGGTTATCACGTCCAGGGTTTGACCGGCACCACGCTCGGCACTGTTGGCGACATCAAGCTCGGCACGCCTCCGACCGGCACGCAGCTCCAATCTGTGACGATCGACAAGAGCGGTAACGTCGTTGAGTTCTACTCCGACGGTTCCTCCGCCACGAACAACCAGGTGCAGTTGCAACGCTACACCGACCAATCCGCCCTGGTGAAGGAAGGTAACAATCTTTTCTCCGGTTTGCTCGCGGCTGGTCCCGTGGGCGCGGCCAGCGGCAGTTCCGATTTCCAGACCGGCGGCGTGAACGCCCCCGGCACTAACGGCCTCGGCGCAATCCAGTCCGGCACGCTCGAACTCTCCAACGTCGATCTTACCGACCAGTTCGCGAACCTCATCACGACGCAGCGCAGCTTCCAGGCTGGCTCCCGCCTCATCACGGTGTCCGACACCGTCCTTGAGGACATCGTCAACCTGAAGCGTTAAACGTTAATCGATTTTTGCCATGGCCGCCAAAGCCGATGCTCCTGCCGCCGCCGCTCCCGCGGCTCACGGTACCACCACTCCTCCGATCCCCGCGGCGGGCGCTGTCGCTCCCGCCAAAAAGGGTGGGGCGATCAAACAGTGGATTCCGGCGCTGGCGGCGGTCATTCTTGCTCCCGCGCTCAGTTTTGCGGTGGCGGAATACGTTCTGCTGCCGCGCATGGCCAAAAAACTCGCTTCCGTGAAGGTCGGCGAAGCCGCCGAGGAACACGAGGCGCCCGCCGCCGAAGCGAAGGAGGAAGGCAAGGGCCACGGCGAAAAAGGCAAGGAAGGCGAGAAGGGTGGCGGCGGTAATCCCGCGACCTACGAATTCCAAAACCTCGTCGTCAACCTCGCCGGCACCATGGGCACCCGCTACCTGAAGACGACTTTCATCGTCACGGGGACGGACGCGAAAATCAAAGAAACCTTTGAAACCCAGAAGGCGAAGCTGACCGACATCACGTTGAACGTGCTTTCGTCGCTCTCTCTCGCCGATCTCGAGGAACCGGGCGCCAAGAACGTGCTCCGTGAAAAGCTGGTCCTGGCCTACAACCAGGCCCTCGGCAAAAAAATCGCCGAGCAGGTCTACTTCTCCGATTTCGTGGTGCAGTAATTTTCACCCGACATGGCCGACGACGCACAAAAACCGACCACCGACTTTCTCGATCAATCCGAGATCGACAAACTGTTGTCGCAGGAATCGGCGAAGGCGGCTCCGAAGCAGCACCTGATCCGGGCCAACGGTCAGCGGACGGCGGAAGCGGCGGCGATCAAGGTCGAGACGTATGACTTCCGCAACCCGGTGTTCCTCTCGGAAATCGAGCTGCGCCGTCTGCGTATCCTTCACGAGGATTTCATCCGCTATCTCAGCGCCCGCCTCTCGTTGTTCCTCCGCATGGAGCTGAGCATGAAGATGGCGAAACTGACCACGGTCACCTACGCCAAATTTACCGAGGCGCTACCGAGCCCCACGCACCTGTGCCTTTTTAAAGTCGAACCGCTCATGGGCGTCGGCATCCTCGATATCAATCCGTCTTGACTCCGGTGGTACCTCGCTGCCTGGTCACCGACT
>JBEHXD010000454.1:0-4910 GCA_048498875.1 Verrucomicrobiota bacterium | reverse complement strand
CTTTTCCAGAAGCCGAGCTGGGGCTCGGCGGTCCCGGGCACTCTTTTTGTGCAGAAATCAAACAACCCGTCCGGAGGCCGGGTTCCACCCTTCATCACCTTCCCACCTGCCGAACCAGCCACTCCGCCGCGGTCGATCCCGCGGGCTGGGCCAGCAGTTGCCGCAGGCGTCGGGCATCGGTGCGGGTTTTCTCCGCCCGAACCGGATTCATCGTGCAGTCGCGAAGCTGGGCGGCGAGCGCCGCCGGCGTGGCTGCGCCTTGAATGAATTCCGGATACATTGGCTGCTTCAAGAGCAGGTTGGCGATGCCGATGTATTCAATTTTCACCCACCAGCGCGCGAGCCAATACGTGACCGTGTTGGCCCGGTACGCAATCGCCCCGGGGATTTCCGCCAGTGCGCAGTGCAGCGACATCGTGCCGGAACTCGTGAGCACCGCGCTCGCGGCGAACGCTGTCTGCTCGTGATCTTCATCGACCGGGCGAAGCGTGACGCGACCTTTGAGCTGCGGCCACTTTTCGAGCTCGGTGCGCACCACGGCCGCGACTTCCTCACCCGGGTAAAGCACTACTGCGCGCGCTTGTGGCGCGGCGGTGGCAAACTCGGCGAAGCCCCCGAGCAGCACGGGAAAAATCCGGCCGACCGCCTGCACCCGGCTGCCGGGCAAAAGCAGAATCGGCCCCGCGGGGTCGTGCCGCACCGGCGGCGCATACTCGGGCGCGAGAAACGGATGGCCCACAAACTCCACCGGCAACGACGTGTCTTTATAGCATTCCGGTTCGAAGGGGAAAATCACGGCCAGCGCGTCAAGATCGCGCGCCATCGTAAAACGCCGTTTCGCTTTCCAGGCCCAGATTTGCGGCGAAATATAAAACAGCAGTTTCACCTTTCCCCCGCCCTTCACGCTCAAGCCGCGTTCGCGCAATTTCGCCGCGAGCCGGAGGTTGAACCCGGGATAATCGATGAAACAAATCGCCCGTGGCTGATGGCCGGCGACCCAGGCGAGCGTCGCCTCGAACAATGATTTGAAAAACGAATAGTGTTTCAACACCTCCACAAATCCCACGACCGACGTCGCCGTGAGATCGTACAAGAGCTGCGCGCCCGCCGCCGCCAGTTCCGGCCCGCCCAGCGCACAAATGGTCAGGTCGGGACGACTCGCCCGCAGCTCGCGCACCACGCGCGCCGCGTGTTCGTCACCGGAATGCTCGCCCGCCACGATCAGCAGGTCGACTTTCCGCCCCGCCACCGGCGCCGGCAAATTCTGAATCGGAGCCGGCTTGGTCATACGCAAAACCCGTTTGGAAAGGTAGGGCGGATTATCCTTAATCCGCCGTCAGGATGTCCGACCTCAGCAGATAGTCTCGCAAAGGATTCGAAGGAAACAAAGGGAAGAGACCAAATCGAAATTGGCCTTCGCATCCTTCCAATCCTTCGTGAGACCTCATCTGAAAGACAGAACGGCGCGATCATCCGCCCTACCCGATGCCACGAAAAGTCGCAAAAAGCCACGAAAAGACCGGTCTGTTTTTGTGTCCTTTCGTGACTTTTCGTGGCTAAAAAATTCTTCCCGTCTTTCATTTCTGCATCTTCCGGATCTGGTCGGTGATCGAAATCGCCACTTCCAGGGCGGACTTTCCCAACGCAGCGCCGACCTTAGGCTGCTTGGCTTCATTCACGCTCTCGACAAAATGCGCGAGCTCGATCGCCAGCGGCTCGCCTTTCTCAATCGGAATCTCATGCACAGGGATCGAGCTCGCATCGCCTGCCTTCGCGAGGCCGATCTTCAACTTCACCCCGTAAGCGATGATGTCACTCTTCTTCACGAGGTGCCCTTTCTGGTTCATGAAATCGAGCGAGAGATAGGCGTTGTCCTGAAAGACGCGAATCTCGCGATTTTTCTTCAGGCTCATGCGGCTCGCGCTGAGGTTGGCCACGCAGTTGTTTTCAAACTCGATGCGCGCATTCGCGATGTCCTCGGTTTTTGAGAGCACGTTGATCCCCACGCTGTCGATTTTCCGGATCGGCGATTTCACCAGCGCCAGCACGATCCCGATATCGTGAATCATCAAGTCGAGTACCACGCCGACCTCCGTGCCACGCTGCTGGTAGGGCGCGAGCCGCTCGGTGGTGATGTACTGCGGCCGCCCCGTGTGTTTTTCGAGGTAACTCATCACCGGATTGAAATGCTCGATGTGCCCGACCTGCACGAGGCAGTTGTTCTGCCGGGCCGCGGCCAGCACCTGCTCGGCTTCCTCGAGTGAGGCGCACAGCGGTTTTTCGATCAGCAGATGGCACTCCTTCGCGAGCAACGGCAGGGCGACTTCCGCATGCTTGTCGGTCGGCACCACCACACTGATCGCATCGCAGGCGTCGCCCAATTCCGCAATCGACGCAAACCGCCGGCAATTGTGCCGGGCGCAGATTTCCGCCGCCCGGACGTCGTTCGCCTCGAAAATGCCCACAAATTCGACGTTGGGCATCGACGCGTAGATCCGGGCATGATGCTGCCCGAGCGATCCGACTCCCGCGACGCCGCATTTGATTTTAGGCTTGGCCATGCCCGCATGCTCGAATCCCCCCGCCAACGACGCAACAGCGATGTTCTCCAACCTGAACCCACCAATTCCTGGATTTTTGGCCCGCGAAACACACGAATAGACACGAAAGCATTACATACCGAAGTCCCTGGAGATCGATCCCGACCGAGACTAAACGGTGGTGCCCGCCCCCGATTTTTAGCCACCAAAAGTCACAAGAATTCACCAAGAAAAACCTCTGTGCCCTCAGTTGCCTCCTGTTCAAACAGTATTTCTGCCATTCTCTTGTCACTTGTTACCTGCTCCCTGTCACTTCCCCCACGCTTCTTTCGTCATTGCATCACCCATGCACCTTCCCCGCCGTTCGCCGCTCTCTCTCCTTCAGATTACTTTCGCGTGTATTCGCGTGTTTCGTACCGTTGCTGCGTGCTCGCAGCCCGGTACTTGTCCCCACACCTACGTGTGAGGCAAGCGGGCCAAATCTGAATCTTCGCTCCCACCGCAGCTATAGTTATACCGGAAAGCAGGATTAAATCATTTCTTTTCACCTCCCGGTTATTCATCCTTCCTTTCTCCTTTCGTCGTTCTTCATGCCTACCCTTACCCTTCCACGCCTTCGACTGGCGCCGGCGCTGTTTCTCGCGCTCGCGCTGGTCGCCACCGCCCGCGCCCAGTCCGTCATTCCGCCGACTCCGGTCCCACTCGAAACTCTCGCCGCCTTCCGCGCCCCCGCCGCCAACTGGCAGCCGGCGGGTGCCATCGGCGGCGATCCGCGGACCCAGAAAGCGCTCACCGCCGTCGCCGGCTCCGGAATTCTGGTCAACAACCCCACCGATCAGGCCCGCGGCCACCTCGTCACGACCGCCGAGTACGGTGACGTCGAGGTCGATCTCGATTTCCTGATGACGCCCGGGTCGAATTCCGGTGTTTATCTGATGGGCCGTTATGAGGTACAGCTGTTCGACAGCTGGGGCGTGAAACACCCGAAATACTCCGACTGCGGCGGTGTGTATCAACGCTGGGACGAAAGTCGCGGCGCCGACAAACAAGGCTACGAGGGCCACGCACCGCTCGCCAATGCCAGCCGTGCTCCCGGCCTCTGGCAACACCTGCACATCGAATTCCAGGCTCCGCGCTTTGACGCCGCGGGAAAAAAGACCGCGAACGCCAAATTCCTGAAAGTGGTGCTCAATGATTTCGTCGTGCAGGAAAATGTCGAGGTCACCGGCCCGACGCGGGCTGCGGCGTTCACTGACGAAGCCGCTCACGGCCCTCTTTTGATTCAGGGCGACCACGGTCCCGTCGCCCTTCGCGCGCTGGCGATCAAGCAATTCGATCCGGCCACGCCTCCCGTCCAGGTCACCGATCTCACCTATAAACTCTTCGCGCTCGATCCGGAATCGCGGGGCAAATACGACGCCTCCTCGCCGAAAAGCCAGGGCACGCCGTCGGCTTTCTCGAGCGACGCCGTGGAAAAGAACGGGAAGTTCGCGGTTGTCTTCACCGGCTCGTTCGTCGTGCCGCGCGATGGCGCCTACGCCTTCACCGCCGGCGGCTATGAATCGGTCGGCCTCACGGTCGACGATCAGCCGGCAATTCAGCCTTATGACGGTGGCGGACAAAGCCTGCCCGTGACTCTGTCGGCCGGGCGTCATCCCTTCCGTCTCGAATACGTTCATTCCAGCTCGTGGGGCAAAGCTCATCTTTCCCTCTCCGTCGAAGGTCCCGGGCTGGCGAACCGGCTGCTCACCGCCGCGCCTGAACCGGGCAAAGGCAAGCGCAACGGCGACGACAAACCGCACACGCTGTTCATCGATCCTTCTGCGGATCGCGTTCGCATGCAACGCAGCTTCGTGCCGTTCGACCCGAAAAAACGCCTCTACGCGATCAACGTCGGTACGCCGGCCGGTGTGCACTACGCCTACGATTTCGAGACGGCCGCGATCCTGCGCGTCTGGCGCGGGGAATTTCTCGACACCTTTGAAATGTGGGACGGACGCGGCGAAAACCAGCTTGGCAAACCCGCCGGTCCCGCGCTCACGCTCAACGCCCTGCCGGTCCTCGCGCTCCTCGAACGTTACACGAATGACTGGCCGATCGAGCCCGATCAAATGTGGTCTTCGCAAGGTTACCGGCTCGAGCCGGATGGTCAGCCGACCTTCCTGTTCAAGCTGTCCAGCCTGTCCGCCACCGATCGCATCGCCCCGGCAAAGAACGGCTCGGGCCTGACGCGCACGCTCACCGTCACCGGCGAAACCACCTCGTGGGGCTCGTGGGTGCTGCTGGCCGAGGCCAGCCAGATCACGCCGTTGCCGGGAGGAAAAAGTTACCTCATCGGCGATCGTTCGTACTATCTCGACCTGCCCGCCG
>JBEHXD010000453.1:0-4913 GCA_048498875.1 Verrucomicrobiota bacterium | reverse complement strand
ATTGCACGGGTGACAACGCCGGTGACTCCGTCGGTCCCACGGCCGACGGCTTTGAAACCTACGGTGTCACAGGCGTCGCGCTCATCGCGTTCCTCGCGCTCGCACTTGCGGCTTCACCCGCCTTGTGCGCCACTCTCATCGTCTGGCTTTTCGCGATGCGCATCCTGATGGTCGTCACATCACTCGTGAGCTACTGGGTCAACGACGCCGTCAGCAGGGCCCTTTGGGGCAATTCGAAGAATTTTAATCTCGAGCATCCTTTAACCAATCTGGTGTGGATCACCTCGATCATCTGCATCGGCGTCACCTACATCGCCAGCTACCTGCTGCTGTCCAAACTCGAGGGTCACGCCGATCTCTGGTGGGTGCTATCAAGCATCATTTCACTCGGCACCATCGCCGGCGCGTTGATTCCCGAATTCACCAAGATCTTCACCTCCACGGAGAGCCGCCACACGAAGGAAGTCGTCACTTCCTCCAAACAGGGCGGCGCCTCGCTCAACATCCTTTCCGGACTGGTCGCGGGAAACTTCTCCGCCTTCTGGACCGGGCTTTGCATCCTTGGGCTCATGTTTGGCGCGTATTGCTTTTCCGGACACGCGGCCGTGCAGGCGATGATGCCGGAACAGTTCCGGTTTGCCGCCCCCATTTTTGCCTTTGGTCTCGTGGCTTTTGGTTTTCTCGGCATGGGTCCGGTGACAATTGCCGTCGATTCATTCGGACCGGTCACCGACAACGCCCAGTCCGTCTACGAGCTCTCGCAGATCGAAGCCAAGGCCAACATCGCCGCGGAAATCGAGCGCGACTTCGGCTTCAAACCGGATTTCGAGGGCGCCAAGCACCAGCTCGAGAAAGGCGATGGGGCGGGCAATACGTTCAAGGCGACCGCCAAACCGGTGCTCATCGGCACGGCGGTGGTCGGTGCAACCACGATGGTCTTCGGCATCATCATGATGTTGCAGGCACATTATCAGGCGATCGACCCGTCGTTTAATGTGCTGGAGCGTCTTTCGCTCGTACATCCCGAGGCATTAATGGGGCTTTTGATGGGCGGCGCGGTGATCTACTGGTTCACCGGTGCCTCCACGCAAGCCGTCGTAACGGGAGCTTATCGCGCCGTGGTCTACATCAAGGAAAACATGAAGCTCGACACCGCGACGGCCGCGACCGAAGCCTCGAAGGAGGTCGTGAAAATCTGCACCCAATATGCCCAGAAAGGCATGGTGAACATTTTCATCGTGATCTTCTGCTTCTCGCTCGCACTCGCGTTTTTCGATCCGTTTTTCTTCATCGGTTACCTCGTCGGCATGGCGTTCTTCGGACTGTTCCAGGCGATCTTCATGGCCAACGCCGGTGGCGCGTGGGACAACGCGAAGAAAATCGTGGAGGTCGATCTCAAGATGAAAAACACGCCGCTGCACGCCGCGACGGTGGTCGGGGACACGGTCGGTGATCCCTTCAAGGACACCTCCTCCGTTTCGCTCAATCCCGTGATCAAATTCACCACGCTCTTTGGTCTGCTCGCCGTCGAAATCGCGGTGAAAATGGAGCCCGGACTCAAACACGCGCTGGGCGGCGCGATCTTCCTCATCGCCACCATTTTTGTCTATCGCAGCTTCTACGGCATGCGCATTCCCGCTGACAAAGGCTGACCGCGGCTGGTTCGCCAGATCATTTTATCAAAAGCGAAAAGCCGCGGAAGATCCGCGGCTTTTTTATTTCGTTGGGAGAAGAGCAGCCTCGCTCACAAAAGATCCTGGTCATTTCGCTGATCCAGTTTCGCCGCGAGGCCGGGATTTTTGTCCTCAATTTTTTCCATGAGCCGTTGCAGGTAGAATTTCTGCCGCCGGCTGAGTTCGCGTTTTATTTCCTTCACCTGCCGGCCGGTGGTGGCCGCCTCGGCGAACACCACCTTTTCCGACAACGCACTGATCCACGCCTCCTGCTTTTTACTCTGGAAGATCAGCGAATCGATAATCTTGAGGAGGTGGTCATCAATGGATTGGGGCTTTTTCATCCGCGCCAGCATGGGCGGCCGGACGCGGGTACGCAAACCTTGCGGTGCAGATTTCGGGAACTGGTTTCACGGAGGGACTACTATCCCTATATCGAGCGCAAGGGACTTCCCACCGCGCTTCCTACCCTATCCACAACCGTATCCCCACTCGTATCACCGTCCTATCATGAATACCAAATACATCCGTACCCTCGCACTGCTGCCCACCCTTGCAGTGCTCCTCGCGGTTCCGGCCCGTTTGCACGCCGGCACCGAAGCGACTGCTGCTGTTGAATCCAACATGGCCGAGGCCCGCGGCGACGCCAACAAGGCCGCCCTGAAGGAACTCGACGCTGAAATCGACCACGTCGACGCCCTGATCGACAACGCTCCCACTCCGGAAGACAAGGCAGCCGCCAAGGCTCGCATGGCCGTGTTGAAGGAGCGCCGCAGCGAGCTGCGCAAAGCCTACGTATCCGCCCGTTATGACGAATTGAAAGCCGACGTTCGCGCCGAAGCGGCCCGCGTCGGCTCCTGGACGAAGCGCACCTTCACGAAGGATCCGGCTGAAAAAGCCGCCGACGATGCGAAGGACGCCGTCCGCGACGCCAAGCATGCCGCCAACAAAGCCGGCGACAGCGCCTATGCCCAAGCCAACTCGGTGGGCGCGGCCATTGACATCACGGCGTACAAGCTGCGTCCGACCGACACGAACAAGGATGAAGCCAAGATGGCGTTGAAGGCCCTCGACAAGAAAATCGACGAACTCGACGATCGTGCCGACAAGATGCCAAAGGGTCCGGAACGCGATGTCGTCAAGGGTCGCGTGAAAGCACTCGAAGACCGCAAGGACGAACTCAAGCACCAGTTCAACAAAGCCCGCTTCGACGCGCTGGTGGACGACGTGCAGAGCGAATGGAACGATCTCCGCAACTAATCGTCCATTCCGCCTGAACTTTCCGCCGGGCGGTGCTTTTGGCGACGCCCGGCTTTTTATTAACCTCAATCCCTTATTCCCATGCTACGCTGGTCACTCACTTTTTTGCTGTTTGGACTGATCGCCGGACTCCTGGGTTTCACCACGGTGGCCGGAACGGCCGTCGGAATTGCCAAGACCCTGTTCTTTATTTTTGCGGTGCTCTTCGTGCTCACGCTGGTGCTTGGCTTGTTCACGGCGAACAAGCTCACCAAATAGCTGAAGCTCACGTCATCGTCCGACTTATCGAGCGGAGCTTTTGGGCTCCGCTTTTTTGTTGTCCGCAAACATGTCTCGCGCCGGCGGTTCGCTGATTCCAGACTGGCGGAATGTCCGATTCGAACTGGATTCTCGGCCTACGACTGGCGGGCGTTTTTCATCTCATCACTCTATTACTGGCCTGTTTCACTCCAATTCCTCCCAATTGGGACAGGAATCTCAGCGCGCTGCCCCAGATCCACCGTCGCTTTGCTCTCGCGCAAAATGTTTCGATCGGCGCGACGATTGCCTTCCTCGGATTTTGTTCGCTATTGCTCGCTCCCGATCTCGTCAGCGGCAGTGTGACCGCCCGGGCGATTTGCGGAGCCACCGCACTTTTCTGGGGTGGACGCCTCTGTGTGCTGCCCTGGCTTGGAGTCAGACCCACCCTGATTACTCCCCTGCTTAAGTTGGGTTACAGATTGCTGATGCTCGAATGTGGAATTTATGCCGTGGCCTACGCTTGGCTCGCGTGGCGTTGAGTGACCGACATTCTCGCGTCGTGTCACGTCGTCCGCATCGGCGGCTCACGTCCTTCACGAACTTCGATCAAATCGAATGAGGTACAAACCGGGGAGGCGGCCAGACCGCTTTCCTCCTTCACCTTGGCGACGAACGTGGAAACCCGGTCGTTCCAGCCAAATTTTCGTGAGCACTCGTTCCACACCTGGACTTGGATCCGGTTCGGGCGGAGTCCGTGCGCAAAGACCCATTCGACGATCTGCTCATCCGTCATTCCCTCCCGCACTCTCGCTTCCACGGCTTCGAACTTCACGTTGAGAAAACCGCAAAGCATGCCGTCCAGGCCCACCGAAAGGCCATAATTGCGATGATAGTCTTCTGGAAGTTTTCCAGCCTGCATGAGCCGGATTTTATCCACCATGCGGCCGAGGTGGTGCAAATCCCCCAGTTTTTTGTCGTAGGGGGAGCGAAAGTTTTCGACGCACGCCATGCCGGCAGCCAAGCAAGACGTTCCCTGCTTGGCGAAGTGATTTTTGGCGCACGATTCCCGCCCCGGGCTGTCGCCTAATTGTGACAAGACAGGATTTGCTTCACAGTGGTGAATTCCTGTCTTTGAATTCACGCTGTTTTATCCATGAATCCGCGCCAGTCCCTCCGTTTTGTTTTGGCCAGCACCCTCGCGCTGGTGCTGGGGGGATGTTCGTCCGTGAATCACATCGCGGTCAACAAGCTGGGCGATGCGCTGGCTTCGGGCGGCACGACGTTTTCCAGCGATAACGATCCTCAACTCGTTCGCGACGCGACCCCTTTCACACTAAAGCTGATGGAAAGCCTGCTCGCGGAAAATCCACGGCACCCCGGCTTGCTCTTTGCCGCCTCAAGCGGATTCACCCAATACAGCTACGCCTTTGTCCAGCAGGACGCCGACGAATTGGAGGATCGCGACGTCACCGGAGCCAATCAGCTGCGCGCCCGCGCCCGCGGACTTTATCTTCGCGGCCGTGACTACGGTCTGCGCGGGCTCGATCTCGCTCATCCTGGTTTGTCGGCCAAATTGCGCCAGGATCCCCGCGCGGCCGTAAAAGCATGCCGGGAAGAAGACGTGAAATTGCTCTATTGGACCGCCGCTTCCTGGGCCGCGGCAATTGCGCTTTCCAAGGACGATCCCGGACTCATCGCGGAGCTGCCGATTGCCGAAAGCCTGATGGACCGGGCCCTTGA
>JBEHXD010000452.1:0-4914 GCA_048498875.1 Verrucomicrobiota bacterium | reverse complement strand
CTCTTTTTCCGGCTCAAACCACAAAGCCGCTCCTACGGCACACACGCAAACCAACCATTCACCTAATGACATCGAGTTCATCATCACCTTTTTTCCCTGCAATCGCGTCCCGCGATTCTCAATTTACGCTTCACGGCGTTTCTTCGATCGAGCATTCGAGCCGGCGAGCGTGGGCGGCGACAGCTCGCCTCGGCGCGTTGTTCGCGCTGGGCATGATTCCCGCGCTTTTCGCGGTCGCCCAGGAAAAATCTCCGGACGACAAATCCCAGCCTCACGTGCTTTCCAGCACGGTGGTCACAGGCGTCACCCGACCAGAGACGGCGCAAAGCGCCGATCTCGCCGCGGTGGCCCTCACGGAAGTCCCTGGCGCCATCAGTCTGGTCACCTCCGCCCAAGTGGAAAAAGGACGCGTGGGAACGTCGGCGGATATTCTGGCTTTCACGCCCGGCGTTTTCGCCGCGCCGCCGGCGGGCAGTGGTGACGGGATCAAGCTTTCCATTCGCGGATCGGCGATCGCCCGCACGGCCGGAAATTTTTTTCGCGCGGGCACACTTTTCACCTTCGACGGCTTGCCCGTGACGGGCGCCGGTGGCACTCCGTACGAACTGTTTGAAACCTACGGTCTGAATTACACGGAGGTTTTGCTCGGCGGCAACGCGTTCGACTACGGTGCACTGCAAATCGGCGGAGCGATCAACTACGTCACCAAGACCGGGTATGATGCCGCGCCATTCGAAGCACGGATTGATTTTGGCAGCTTTGGTTATCGGAAGCTTCAAGCGTCGTCCGGACAAGTTGTCGGTAACGCCGATTACTTTATATCGGTGGCGTCCCTGCACGTGGATGGGTTTGCCAATCACTCCAAGGGGAAGTCCACGGGCTTTGCCGGCAATTTCGGTTACAGGCTTTCCCCGAAGATCAGCACCCGGTTTTTCCTGCGCTATCGCACCACGGAAAACGAAAATCCCGGAAGTATCTCGCTGAACGAAATCAATTCGAACCCGCGCGTGGCCAATCCCAACAACATCACCAACGACGCCTATCGCACCCAGCCCGGTTCCACGTGGATTGCCAATCGCACCAATATTCAGATCGATCCCGACTCCAAACTCGAACTCGGGTTCGTGTTTCACGACGCCCCGATCGACATTTCACCGAAGCCGTCTTCCGGCAACGTCGGTGTGCCTCTTGCCGACGCCGAGCGCAGTATCTGGACTTTCCGCGATGTCACCGTTCAGGCCAAATATGTCCGGACCGATACGATCAACGGTCATCGCAGCACGACGACGGTCGCAGGCAGCATCGATCGTGAATACGATGCGGATGTTAACGTCTACGCCAACAACTCGAACGTCACCACTGGTCCGCGCGCTTTCCGGAATTTGCTGAAGACTGCCAACTATGATGGTTCCGAAGACAGCTCATTCCGAATCACGAACGAATTCGCGTTAAACGACAAACTCGCGCTCAACACCGGTGGCGCCCTGGCGTATATCCGCCGCGCCACGGACGTGACGTATTTTCGTCCGGACTTGCCAGCCTTCGATCCGGCGCCGGGCGCGGTCGGCCGGCATGTCGATCGCGACAATCTCTACTTCGCGCCGCGACTCGGCCTGCGCTACGATGTGAATCCGAACATCACCGTGTTCGGTAACGTGACCCGCTCAATTGAAGGTCCCAACTCCTGGCAGTTGAATCGCGGTTCGCAGGGCAATTACCAATACAACGACAATATCCGCGATCAAAAAGCCATCGCGTTCGAAGTCGGCGGTCGCGTCCATGCCGGCGCCTACACTGGCAGTCTCGGTCTTTTCCGCACCAACGTGAAAGATGAACTGCTCTCCATTCCGATCGTCCCGGGCGATCCGAGCAAGGGCAGCTTTACCTTCAACGGCAGCGACACTTACAAGCAGGGTGTGGAGGCTGCACTCGATGCGGTGCTCTGGAGCGACAAGGGTTTCCTGGCGGCACCGGTCGACGGCAAAGCCTCAAAGTTGGTCCTGTCGCAGTCGCTTAGCCTCAATGATTTTGGCTACAAAAATGATCCCACGTTCGGGAAAAACGAACTCCCTGGCGTGCCGCGCGAATACTATCAGGCCCGCCTGCAATACGATCACGCGAGCGGTTTCTACGCCAGTGTTTCACTGCAGTACGCGTCCCGATATTTCGTCGATTTCAGCAACAGGCTGGAAGCTCCCGCGTACGTGTTGCTGGGCGCAAGCGCCGGCTATCAGGATCCGAAGAATCGCTGGCAGGTGTATGTCGACGCACGCAACCTGACCGACCGGAAATACGCGTCCAGCGCGGGTCCGGTGTTTGATGCCGGCCCTGACTCGACCAACCGGGCCAATCGTCTTTTTCAAGCGGGCGACGGTTTCGGGATCTTCACCGGCATCACCTTCAGGCTCTGAACGAGGTCACGATCGCTCTTGTCCGCACGTTCCTCTTCCCAGTCCCTTCGACTTAAATTCATGAAAATAAACTTCACGATTATCGGTCTCATCTTGCTCGCTTTTCTCGCCGGCTGCACGCGGGGAAATCATGGCCAGACGAGCCAGTCCGAAGACCGCACGATCAAATTTCTGATGAGCGATCTTGGATTCAACGCGGAGGTGGTGCACGTGTTGAAAGACGAGGTCGCAAAGCAGGGTTACGTCCTCGATTGGGTCGTGGTGAACGACATCATCCAGCCGAACAAAATGGTCGACGATGGCTCGGTCGATGCGAATTCCTTCCAACACGAGGCGTACTTCGATCAATTCGTGGCGGATCACGGTCTGAAAAATGTGACGCGCGGGTTCTATACGATTCTCTCTCCGTCGGGCATTTTTTCGAAGAAATACAAATCGCTCGCCCAGATTCCCGATGGAGCGACCTTCAGCATTCCCGTCGATCCCGCAAATAACGGACGCGCCTTGTTTATGCTGCGGGACAAAGGCCTGCTCAAACTGCGGGAAGGCGTTGATGTCATTCACGCGAGCCAGAAGGACATCACGGCCAATCCCCACGGTTTTAAATTCCGGGAAATCGACCAGCTCATGCAGATGCGAACCCTGGAGGACGTGGATGCGGGTTTTCTGTTTCTGAATTATGCCTTGCTGGCGGGTTTCAATCCCACGCGTGATGCCCTCGCGCTGGAGGATGCGAAAATCCTGCCGTACCGCGGAATCGTCGCGATTCGAAAGAGTCTGGTCGGATCGCCCAAAATCAAGGTTCTCCAAAACGCCTACGCGAGCGAAGCCTTCAAAGCGTTTTATCGGGGGAAATATGGTGACGCGATCACCTTCCTGGATTCGGCGAACAACTGAGAAAATACGCGCTGCCGATGTTGCAAAACGTACATAACGCCTGGCCGGAGATCGTGACGGCACTGGGCCAGACCTTCTACATGCTGGTGCTGACGATTCCGCTGGCGGTTTTGTTTGGCACTCCGCTGGGCACGCTGCTTTTTCTCACGCGTCCGGGTTCACTGATCAAGGCGCCGCGCTTTTATCTCGTGCTCAACGGCGTGGTGAACCTCGTGCGGTCGTTTCCGTTTCTGATCCTGATGATCGCCATGATTCCGGTGACCCGCTTGATCGTTGGATCGGCGCTGGGCACGACAGCGGCGACCGTGCCCATGATTGTGAATTCGGTGCCGTATTTCGCCCGTTTCATCGAGCAGACGCTGCTCGACGTGAACCGCGGCGTGGTCGAAGCCGCCGAGTCGATGGGCGCCAGCCGGCTGCAGATTATCTGGAAGGTGCTCTACAGCGAGGCGCGCTCCGGCATCGCGAACTCGATCACGATTCTGACAGTGAGTTTTCTGTCCTACTCGACGGTGGCCGGCCTGATCGGGGGCGGGGGAATCGGTGATTTCGCGATTCGTTACGGTTACTACCGCTACCAGACCGATGTGATGGTGTTCACGATTCTGTTGATCGTGGTCGCGGTGCAGGTGCTGCAATTCGGCGGCAACATCATCGTCCGCAAACTCGACAAACGGCTCTGAGGCACCGGCGCGTATTTTTTCCACTTTCTGCCCATGCCCACTTCTGAAACAGCGCTTCTCTCTTCTGTCATTGAGGATCCGGTGATTTCCCCCGATTCCGCGCTCTCATCGCCGGCCCCACGGGACGCGGCATCCGATGCTTATCTCGATCCGATCGCCGCGCCTGCATGGAACGAGTTGGCAGCTCGATTCCGACCTGTCTTCGCTCGCATTGCGGCGGGCGCGCTCGCGCGGGAGCAGAGTCGTACGCTCGCCTATGAGCCGGTGGCGTGGTTGCGCGAGGCAGGGTTTGGCGCGGTTCGAATTCCTAAAATTTACGGCGGGCTGGGTGCCACGATTCCCCAGCTGTTCCGACTTCTCGTTGAACTGGGCGAGGCCGATTCGAACGTCTCGCACCTTTTTCGCGGCCACTTTGCGTTTCTCGAAGCACGGCTGAATATTCCCGATATCGCGTCGCATGCCCGTTGGTTTCCCCTTGTGGCGAAGGGAACCATCCTTGGTTATGCGATGGCCGAACGCACCGAACACACCGGCGGCTCGGCGAAACTTCTCCTGGAAAATGGCCGGTATTTTGTCGACGGCACGAAGTACTACAGCACCGGGACCATTTACGCGGACTGGATCATCGTCTCGTTGCTCGAGGGCGAGGAGCGGGTCAGCGTCGCGGTGCCCGTAAATGAGCCGGGAGTCACCCGCATCGACGACTGGGATGGGTTTGGCCAGCGACTCACTGGCAGCGGCACCACGCGTTTCGATCGCGTGGCGATCGGCGAGGATCAGATCATCCGCCGGTTCGGTCCCAACGATTTTACGAACAACTACCAGAAGGCGTTTTTGCAGCTGGTGCTGCTCGCGACCGCGGCGGGGGTGGGGCGCGCGGTGCTGCGCGATAGCCTAGAGTTTGTGCAGCCGCGCACCCGGGC
>JBEHXD010000451.1:0-4916 GCA_048498875.1 Verrucomicrobiota bacterium | reverse complement strand
AAGACAGCCATGCCTAAAGCAATCGCAGTGAAACGCGCGCGCCGTGACGCGCGCTCGGGTAAGAAACCTTCCACCCAAGCCGGAGAATTTGTCCGGGAAGAAATGCATGCGTTCAAAAAGGGCAGCGGCAATGTGCGTTCGCGCAAACAGGCCGTCGCGATCGGCCTGTCCGAAGCGCGCCGCTCGGGCGTGAAATTGGGCTCGCCCAAATCAGGTTCGCGTTCGATCAAGCGCAAAGCCAGTCGCGACACCGCCATCGGTCAGGGCCGGGTGAAACCCAGCGCGAGTCGTTCACGCGGGGCCAAGCGCGCAGCGGCAACGAGGCAACGACGCTATCACCGGTAGCCGGGCTTCGTTTCGTGGATTGCCGATAGAGGCCGTTGCCCTCAACGGCCTTCCGATTGTATGCTGATATCCCAAGGCCGATGAGGGCATCGGCCCCTACCTTATGGCTTTTCCTTTTTTGAGGCGGCTTCCGGCAGGACGATGAATTCGTGGGCCTTGGTCGGATCGAGGTACTGGGCGGCCAGGGCCGACAGTTCGGCCGGCGTCACACTTTCGTTATCCGTATAGCGGGTGCGACTCCATTCAAGATGCTGCGGAAACTCCTGCGCCGAGGCGAGCACGGTACCGAGCCAGTAGCCATTGGTCCGCGAAGATTCACGCAGAGCGGTCAGCACCGGCTGCTTGGCGCGGACCAGTTCCTCCTCCGTGACCCCGTCCTTATAAAGCGAGGCGGCGACAGCCTTGATGGCATCGGCGATCTTCCTCGCCTCCTGCGGCGCCACGGTCGCATCCGCGACAATATAGCCGTAGTGTGGATACGTATCGCTGAGGTCGGGCCCGGCGCTCGGACTGTAGGTGCCGCCCATTTCCTCCCGGATCTTTACGCGCAGGCGGTCGCTGAAGACGTCGCCCAGCAAACGCAGGCGGCGTGCGGTCTTGACCTCCAGCGCGTCGGTGGCGGGCCAATAGAGTCGCACCACCGCTTTCGGGATTTCGCTGTCCACCTTGTACTGTTTGGCGATGGGCGCGGTGGGCATGCCGACTTTGCGGGCGGCATCGTAGCCGGGTTTGGGGACGCGGGGAGGCAGGGCGCCGAAAGTCTGGGCGACGTCGTTGATCGTAGCCTTGGCGTCGATGTCGCCAACGATGGCGATTTCCACCGGGCCTTTGGCAAATTCAGTGCCGAGCCACGCCTTTAATTCATCCAGGGTGCGCGAAAGCATCACTTCCTTGGGTGGAAGGCCGAAACGCACATCGCCGTTGGCGAGCAGGAAGCTGACCTCGAGGTCGAACGGTCCGTCCGGCGTGTGAGCCAGCCGTTCATAAATCTGGTCGGCTGCCTTGTGTACCTGGCGGATGGACTCGGGGCGATAACCGGGGTCGGTGAGGAAGGCGCAGAACAACTGGAGCTGCAGCAGCAGGTCGTCGCGATTGGTGCTGGCGGAAAACACGAAGGCATCGGAACCGGCGTTGAAGCCCAGCCCGAGCGTCTTGCCCGCAAGGATGCGCTGGAGATCGTCCATGCTGTGCTGGCCAAGCCCGCCGGCGGTGAAGGCCACGTTGGCGAGCAATGAGAGGCCGGGCTTGTCGACAGGCATGGTCAGCGTGCCGCCGCCCACGCGAACGGAGACGCGGATCCGGCCGGCTTCAAAGTCGGTCTGTTTCAAGTTGAGGTGCACGCCGTTTTTGAACTCCAGCAGCGTGCTGCCCAGATCGGTGACTTTTTGAGTCTTGGCGACTTCACCCGGGTCCCCGAAATGGGTGTAGGCGAATGCGGCCTGTTCGGTTTTTTCAGGGGCGGCAACCGCCGTGGCGTGGCTGGTGTTGTAGGCCGTGACGACGGTTTCGGACGTGGGGGGAGCGGGAGTGAAATTTCCCGAAATGAAAATCTTGCGCCCTTTCATCTCGCTCCAGGCAGCCCGGAGGGCGGCGGCGCAGTCGTCCGGCGTTATCTTAGCCAGCGCGGGTTGATACAACGCCAGATCCGTGGTCGGGTGGGTGACCACGGAACGGTCGATGACGTCCTCGGTGATTTCATCGGCGAGATTGGGTGAGCGGCGGGTGGAGGCGGTACGGACGGCCTGTTCGTAGTTATTGCGGGTTTCGGCCACGGCCTCAGCGAGCTCCTCCGGTTGGAATCCGTGTTCCAGCGCGCGGCGCAGTTCCTGTTCGGCGACGGCGAGGGCGGCAGACCATTGTTCGGGGCGGCAATTCAGTTCCACGGAGGCATTGCGGAAAAAGTCAAACTGCTCGGTGATTCCCACCTGGCCGCTAAGAAAAGGTGCGCCTTCTTTTTTGGAAAGAATCGAGAGCCGGCGATTGAGCATCTGCAGGGCCAGGGTTCGCGGGAGATATTTCAAGCGCAGGGCGGAGGTATCGGGCTCGAAATGGTAGGGAACCACCGTTTCCAGCGCGACGTTGACGCTGCCCGCTTCAGGTTCGGCGTGTAACGACGAGATCACCGTATCGACCGCGGCCACCGATCCAAGACCCGGTTCGACCGGAGCCGGTGAGCGGGCTGCCAGGGGCGCGAACAGTTCCTTGACGACCGGTTCCACGTCGGCGACAGCGACGTCGCCCACAATTACCAGCACCATGCGTTCGGGGCGGTACCACGTGTTATAAAACTCAACAAAGCGGTCGCGCTTTGCGCTGTTGATCACCTCGTCGGTGCCAATCGGCAGGCGCTGCGGGAAGCGCGTGTCCGGCACGAGAAACTCCATTTCCGCAAGGTAGGTGCGCAGGCCGACGGAGTCGCGGGCCCGCTTTTCGCTCAGGATGATGCCGCGCTCCTTGTCGACGTATTTGTCCTCCAGCAGCAGGCCACCGGCGACGTCGGAGAAGAAAGTCAGCGCCTCGTGGATGGTCGCGGGCTTGGTGTCGGGCAGTTCCAACTGGTAAATGGTGCGATCGAAACCGGTCGAGGCATTGGTATCGCCACCAAATTCCATGCCCATTTTCTGAAAGAATTCGACGACGCTCGCGGCGGGGAAGTGCGTGCTGCCGTTGAAGGCCATGTGTTCCAGGTAGTGCGCGAGGCCCCGCTGGCTTTCGTTTTCGTAGAGCGAGCCGACATGAATGGCGAGCCGTGCGCTCACCCGACCCTTGGGTTCGTGGTTTGGCAGGATCGCGTAGCGCAAGCCGTTTTCCAGGCGACCCCATTTGATGGCCGGATCCACGGACAGATCACTGGTCTCAAACGCGAAGTCCGCCGCGGAGGCGGCCAGCGGGCGGGCCAGCAGGATAACAAGGGAAACGAGCGAAAAAGCGGCAGCGCGAAGGGAAGGCATGGTGGGAGAAGCTTTCCGACCTGCCGGCGGACTGCAAGTTTCCTCAGGTTTGAGGATCACGACAACTCCCGGTGGAATGCGACCTCCGGGCGAGTTTTTTGACAGTCGTGGCCGGACCAACCCGTCCGGGGGACGGGTTTCACCCCGGAGAACGTGGCGCGCAGAGAGTTTACCGACTTTTGTGTGGCCAAAGGGCGGGCGCACTTCGTAGTTGTAGGGAAATGATCAAAGCCAAACGCCAGACGAAGCGCCCTGAAGACATCAACGCCGCCCTTGCCAAAAAGAAGGGCCCGGTTTCGCAGTTCATCGCGAAGAATTACCGCCACTTCAATGCCGCGGCCTTGCTGGACACCGCGAAAGGCTACGAGGCGCATCTGCAGGCAGGTGGCAAGATGCTCGTGACGCTGGCTGGCGCCATGTCGACCGCCGAGCTCGGCATCACCCTCGCGGAAATGATCCGCCAGGACAAGGTGCACGCCATCGTTTGCACCGGCGCGAACCTCGAGGAGGATATTTTCAATCTGGTGGCGCATGATTACTATGAGCGTGTGCCGCACTACCGTCACCTCTCGGCAGATGAGGAACAGGCGTTGCTCGACCGTCATATGAACCGCGTGACGGATACCTGCATCCCCGAGGATGAGGCGATGCGTCGCATCGAGAACCTGATGTTCGAGCTGTGGGAAGCCGCCGAAGCGGCCGGCGAACGATTGTTTCCGCACGAATTCTTCTTCCGCCTGCTGCAAAAAACCGGCTTTGAAGAAAGCTTCCAGATAGACCGCAAAGACTCCTGGATGTACGCCGCCATGGAAAAGAACCTGCCCATGTTCGTGCCCGGCTGGGAAGACAGCACTCTCGGTAACATGTACGCTGCTCATTGCATCCGTGGCGGCATGAAGAACGTGCATACTGTGAAAAGCGGCATCGAATACATGATGGCCCTGGCGGATTACTACACCGAGACCTCGCAGAAGAGCCCCATCGGCTTCTACCAGATCGGTGGCGGCATCGCGGGCGACTTCCCCATTTGCGTGGTGCCCATGCTGCACCTGGATCTCAAGCGCACCGAGGCGCCGGTGTGGGCGTATTTCTGCCAGATTTCGGATTCCACCACCAGCTACGGTTCCTACAGCGGTGCGGTGCCGAACGAAAAAATCACCTGGGGCAAGCTGACGCCGGATTCGCCCAAATTCATCATCGAATCCGACGCCTCCATCGTGGCCCCGTTGATGTTCGCGTATATTCTGGGCCAGTAGTTTGGAGGGGGCCGGGCCTGTGCCCTCGGGTCATTCTGAGCGGAGGGCGCGGGGCGTCCGCAGAGAAGAATCCCCCATGACAGAGCCGGGTACGAGGGTCGCTGCTGCCCCAGACCGGCACAGTCATGCAAAGCGCCCTGCGGCACCGCAGGGCGCTCTTGCGATGCGTGGAGGCCAAGGGACAGACGGCGACGTTACAAACTTTTTGCGTGGCAAAACGCCCTGGGCCCTTGCGCAACGGGCCTCGATGACGTAAATTATTTTGCAAAATCCCTTTATATGCGGCGTTTTTTAACTGGCTCGGTGCGTCATCGAGCAGATTTATAGGGGTCCGCGCGGCAACTTATAGTATTTTTTTGATACC
>JBEHXD010000450.1:0-4919 GCA_048498875.1 Verrucomicrobiota bacterium | reverse complement strand
ACATGTTTTCCGCCGAGGGCGTGAGCGCTTCAAGCGCCGATGCCACCGAGCAGAAAATGGCGCGGGTGTTTGTGACCACTTCGCTCGCGGCCGTTAATAAATCCACCGAGGTATTTGCCTCGTCCGCTGCCACCCGATCGGCGCTTGAAGCGCTCACGCCCTCGGCGGAACACATGTTCTTCTTCGAATATAATTTCCTCTATGTGCTCGCCGCCGGCGGCAAGCCGGAGAAATCCGCCCTCGGTGATCACACGGTCGCCGGGTACACGCAGCGCGCGCGCTTCTATGCGATCAGCCCTGAAGCCCGGTTGCTGTTTTCCAAGCGGATCGCGGCGTACCTCATTTTCCTCGCGGAAAACACCGGTCTTGCCTCGAAGGAGCGCTGCGCCGCCACGAGCAAACTCCTCGCGAGCTATACGACGCTCGACGCCATGCTCGGCGATATCAGCCGTTGAAGTATCGAGTAGCGGGTAGCGAGCATTCGCGCCACCGCTTCTCTCCTGCCGCTACTTTCTTCCTACCCACTACTCGCAACTCACTACTTCTTTCTCCCATGCCTTCCTTCATCCACGACGACTTCCTCCTGCAGACCGATGCGGCGCGCGATCTGTACCACACGTTCGCCAAGTCGGAGCCAATCTACGATTATCACTGCCATCTGCCTCCGGGGCAGATTGCCGACAATCATTCCTTTGCCGACCTCGCGGAGATCTGGCTTGGGGGCGACCATTACAAGTGGCGGGCGATGCGGTCGAATGGTGTCGATGAACGCGTGTGCACGGGCAATGCGTCACCGTGGGAGAAGCACACCGCCTGGTGTGCCGCGGTGCCGTACACGCTGAGGAATCCGCTTTATCACTGGTCGCACCTGGAATTGAAGCGCTACTTCGGCATCGATGCGGTGATCAATCCCGCCAGCGCGAAGGAAATCTGGGACACGGCGAATGCGAAGATCCCCGGTATGCGCGTTCACGATATTCTCGCGGCCAACAAAGTGGCGGTGATTTGCACGACGGACGATCCGGCGGATTCGCTGGACACCCACGAGCGGATCAAAAAGTCGGGCATCAAAACGAAGGTTTATCCCACGTTCCGGCCGGACAAGGCATTCATCGTGCACCAGCCGGCGGCGTACAACGCGTACCTCGAAAAACTCGCGGGCGCGGCGGGCACGGGCGCGATCAAATCATTCGAGGATTTTCTCGCCACGTTGAAGAAGCGGCACGACGACTTCCACGCGTTCGGCGGGCGCTTGTCCGATCATGGCATGGAAACGGCATTTGCGGATCCGTGTACGCCTGCGGAAGCAAAGGCGATTTTCGATGCGGCCCGCAGCGGACGCGCGGCGACGCCGGCGGAACTCGCGCAATTCAGCTCGTTCCTGATGTTGGTGCTGGGCCGCTGGGACGCGGCGCGGGGCTGGACGAAGCAGCTGCACCTCGGTGCGATGCGCAACAACAACACCCGGCTGCTCGGAAAACTCGGTGCGGACACCGGCTTTGACTCGATCGGCGACTTTTCCCAGGCCCGCGCGCTCAGCCGTTATCTCGATATGCTCGACTCGACCGGTGAGCTGCCCCGGACGGTGCTTTACAACCTGAATCCTGCGGACAACTACGTTTTCGCGACGATGATCGGCAACTTCCAGGACGGTTCCGTGCCCGGTAAGATGCAATTCGGCAGCGGCTGGTGGTTCCTCGATCAAAAGGAAGCGATGGAATGGCAGATGAACGCGCTCTCGAATCTCGGCTTGCTGCGCCGTTTTGTCGGCATGCTCACGGATTCGCGCAGTTTCCTGTCCTATGCGCGTCACGAGTATTTCCGGCGCATCCTGTGCAATCTGCTCGGCGCGGAAATGGAGCGCGGCGAACTGCCCAACGATCGCGAACTCGTGGGTGCGATGGTCCGGGAAATCTGTTTCAGCAACGCGCGCGGCTATTTCCGGCTGGGACTGGACCCGGCATATTCCGCTTAGAAAGAACGGACAGGTGCCCGCGAATCACGCGAATTGACGCGAAACGTTCAGAGATTCGCATGAAATAAGGTGGAACGCGACCTCCGGGCGCGTTTTCCGTCGAGGCAATTTGCGCGCACGCGGGAATCCTCCAGCGCGTCCGGAGGCCGCGCTCCACCAAAATGTCTCGTGACTGCGATTTGATCGCGGGCCAAAACCGGACGTTGCCTGGCGGCAGCTTTTGGGCAGTGTGCAGTGAAGTTGCCGGCCATGTTCTTCCGAGTCGTCCTTTTTTTAATTGTTGCGGGCGCAGCTTATTCCCAAGGCGGTCCGCCGATGATCACCGACGATCCGGGAACGCCGGGCGATGGGCATTGGGAAATCAACACCGCGCTTACCACCGAGCATCGGTCGGGCGAGCGGGCTACCGAGATGCCGTTGCTGGATATCAACTATGGCATCGGCGACAGGCTGCAGCTGAAGTACGAGGCCTCGTGGCTGCGCGTCAGCGGTGACGGCGGCAGTCACGACGGACTGAGCAACTCGCTCGCCGGAGTAAAATGGCGTTTCTACGACGCGGGGGAAAAGGCGTGGCAGATTTCCACCTATCCCCAGATTGGCTTCAATAATCCGGGTTCACATTCCAATGAACGCGGGTTGGCGGACCGCGGCACCAGCCTGTTGCTGCCGTTTGAAGTGATGAAGGATTTCGGGCCGTTTTCCTTTAACACCGACTTCGGAATCGTCCGTCATTCCGGGGAAACGGAGTGGTTTGGCGGTGTCGCACTTGGGCGGGAAGTCAGCAAAGGTGTGGAGCTGGCGGCTGAATTGCACTGGGAAGCAGGTGCGCGCTTTCACGACACCGAACTGGTCGCCAACGCCGGTGCGCGGTTTGAGCTTTCCGAAAAATTCACCCTGCTGGCGTCGATCGGCCGTGATCTTCATGACCACCGCGAAACCAAGACAACATTGATCGCCCACCTGGGATTGCAGACGAAGCTGTGAGCGTTTCGAATAATTGTGTAGCTGGACAACTCGACTGTAGCCGGGGGCGCTGAACCCGGTCCGGGAGAGAAGTCTAAAGCCCCGGAGTCAGCGCCCCCGGTTACAGCTTTTTTGAAAACGCTCCAGCGAGGGTAGGGCGCTTTATCCCTAAAGCGCCGTTCAGCGTCCAAGTGAGCTGAGGCGATTATCGAATCTCGGTTTCCGATGCCGAGATCGCTAAAAGTCCGGCCCGAGCTTTAAGCGGGAGGGGAATGCCCACTCTCGCGACCGTCATCCTGAGTGTAACGAAGGATCCACGGATTGCAGGCCGAAGCCTTGGATCCTTCACTTCGTTCAGGATGACAAATCATTGGGGAAATATTCCCGATCACGCGAGGCGGCGGATTGGCAGCGTGGATAATCCGCCCGGCCCTTAAAAATCAAACTGATCAATATTGCCCTTGTTGAAGATGAAGGGCTTTCCGAGGAGGATGTTGTCGCCTTTGATTTCAAAGGTGCCGAGTGAGCCGGCTTTGAAACTCGTGGCGCCGGCTTTGAGTTCGTCCTTCGCCAGCGCGACGCCCGCGTAAACGGTCAGGTAACCAAGGTCGCCGGTGTTCCAGAGAATCACGCTGTCGGTGACACCTTCGTGGACGTAGCGTTTGTTTTCATTCGGCAGGCCGAGACCGATGACCTTTACCTTGCCGGTCTTGCCGGCCTGTTTGACGGCTTCGGCGGCGCCGGGCGTGCCGGGCGTGCAGATCGCCATGAGCAATTTCAGATTGGGATTGGCGCTCATCAACGCGGTGGCTTCCGACTGGGCCTTGTCCTTGAGATCGTCGCTCGGACGCACGGCCACGAGTTTCATTTTCGGATATTTCTCGGCGAGGCGGGCGTCGATGTGCTTCAGCCATTCGCGCTGGTTGCCGGCGGTGAGCGTGGCGGTGATGATGGCGAACTCGCCTTCGCTGTTCATCAACCGGGCGGCTTCGTCGAGCAGTCCGTAGGCGATGCCTTCCGGCGTGGCCTGGTTGACGAAATAGGATCGGGCGTCCGGAAGCGCGTCGGCGTCGAAGGTGAGCACTTTGATGCCCTGTTTCTCGGCTTTGCGCAGAGCGGTGGAGATTCCCTCCTTGTTTTCCGCGGCGACGGTGATCACGTCGACCCCGAGGGTGATCCAGTTTTCGACGATTTCATTTTGTTTCGCAGCGTTTGAATCGGTGGGGCCGTCGAAGAGGAGTTCGACACCGAGTTCCTTGGCGGCTTTGTCCGCGCCGGCCTTGCAGGAGATGAAGTAGGCGTTGCCCTTGGCCTTGGGCATCATGGTGACGATCAGTTTCGAATCGGCGGCGAAGACCGCAGTGGCGCTGGCGACAGACAAACAGATGAGCGGGAGGAGTAGCTTTTTCATAGGGGTTGTTGAAAGTGAATTTTAACCACGGATTACACGGAAGAACACGGATAAGGAATAGTCAGCAAAGTTGCCCGCGAAACACGCGAATGACGCGAAAATGGATAAGAAACAGATTTCAGTTTTTTCTGATTTCGCGTCATTCGCGTGTTTCGCGGGCAACCCCCTTTTAGCGGCTTCGGAGTGTGGACAGCATTTTCGGCAAAACGCTCCCGGTCAAGGCGAGCAGCAACAGGGCACCGGTCAGCAGGCCGGACATTTCCTCGGCGGCGTTCATGCGCATGACCACAGGCAGGGTGGCCAGACCGCTTTTAAGCACCGCGATGGCGGCGACGCCCAGCAGGGTACCGGTGATGCTTCCGCGGCCACCGAAAATGCTCGTGCCGCCCAGGACTACGGCCGTGATCGCGAAAAGTTCATAGCCGGTACCGGCGTCGGCCTTGGCCTGACCAAGTCGTGCCGTATAAATAAGCGCAGCAATGGCGGCAATGAGACCAGCGAGAATATAGGCAAATCCCACCCGTCGCTCCACGGGTAACCCGGCGTATTGGGCGCCGGAAGGCGCCCAAC
>JBEHXD010000449.1:0-4931 GCA_048498875.1 Verrucomicrobiota bacterium | reverse complement strand
AAGACATCGGCGGAGCAAATCCCGGGAGGTCTTGCCGGGATAAGGGGTGAGCCGGCGAATGGGGAGGCAAGAAATAGGGGGAATCCCTGACAACAGTGGAGTGGCCAGTTGCCGAAATTCAGGGGCGTACTGCGCAGCCAACCACGGCGGGCCGCAGTACCACCCGCTTTGTTCAAACTCAGCTCAGCTTGCCACAGGCTGCATCCCACTCCGCTTTGATTTGGGAGCAAACAGGGCGAGGTCCAAAACCCGCGCCGCAGGGCCGACAAAAAAGAGCGCGTAGTACGGGGCATGAACTTCCTCGCCCAAACGGAAAAGCATCTCTGCCACGGCCACCAGCGCGGCAACAATGCACTGACCCTTCCGACCGCTCACGGTTGTCTTCGGATCAGTGATCATGAAGAACACGAAGAGTTGATACATCGGACCGGTCAGCGGTGCGACACTGGCCAGCCAGGGCTTGCCGGTGATTTCGGTGCGCAACAGGGAGAGCAGCAGAAAAGTGACGACGTAGGTCGCACAGATGTGAAAGCGCTTGAGCCGACCCACGATGATCGAGCCGAGACCCCAAATGACTGCCATCGGCCACAGCGTATTGCCCCACTGAATGCTCAACGAAGCGACCGCCGCCGGGTAGAGCATGAACATGACACTGACGCCGAAATTCGATGGATTCCAGAGGTGCGCGCCGCGCCAGCGAAGCACGTACTTCGACATGATCGAAAGTGCAGCGCAGAGAGCGTACGGCCAGAAGAACGGCGAGCGCACCAGAATGCCAATGCTGATGCCGGAAATGTAGGCACTGGCGATGTGTGGCCACTTTCCCGTCACCCATTTCCCGAGCAGTAACTCCAGCGCGATGGAGCAAGCGATGGCCAGAAAGGTCCGGCTCCAGCTTTCCAGCATGCCGAACGTGAATTGCCCCATCAGCAGGATGCAGGTGATGAAGATCGGAGGAAGAAACCGGTTACTGGGATGAAAAAAGCGCCGCAGCGGAGAGGTCGGAACAGCCGCCGGACCCGAAGCGGCAACAGGGATTGGTTGGGGCATGACGCTCATTGTGCTTCCTTGATATGGTGGAGTCGGTTGAGGTGCGGCGATTCCAAAACCTGCTCGCGACCGGATGGCCAACGGATGCTGACGCGTTCGAGTTTGGCTTTCTCTCCCAGGCCGAAGTGCAGCCGGCGCTGGTTTTCGGCGCAGTAACCGCTGGCGGCGAGAACTTCCTGCAACTGCTCCTGGCCGTTCCAGCGGACGCGCACCTGCGCGCCAATCGCGCTGCGATTACTGGCGTCGCCTTCGAGTTCGATTTCAATCCAGTCGCGCTTGGGATCCACGTGATTGCCGTAAAGCAGCACCGGACCGCCCTGGTTGGCGACAACCACATCGAGCACGCCGCGATTCTGGAAATCCGCCAGGGCCACGGCGCGTCCGTCGTAGGTGTCGGTCGCGCCGGCGGGCTGCGCAATCTCGGTGAACCGGCCGTCGCCGCCATTCAACCAGAGTCGTTTCCGCTGAAACCCGCCGAGGCTGCGGCCGTTCATAGTCGGCCAGTTCTTCGCGTCGGAGATGATGCTCTTGTGGCCGCCGGTGATCTCGGAGAAATCATACCAATAATTGGTGCGCGCATTGCCGGAAAAGTAACCGTTCACCAAATACAGGTCGGTAAAGCCGTCGTTGTTGAGATCGCCGAACTGCGCGCCAAAGCTCCAGCCGCCGAGTTCCACGCCCATCGTCGAGGCCATGTTGGTGAACTGCATTTCACCCGGCGCAGAGGGCATCCATAGATTGTTGCCCTGCACGAGCACGCCCTCCTCGGAAATGTTCGACTGGTAGATCGCAAAAGCGCCGGTGTTCAGCACGTCACCGACGCTGGCGTTCATGCCGCTCTTCGGCGCTTTACCGACGCCGGCCGCTTCACCGATTTCTCGGAAGCGACGGCCGCCGCCCGGCGCGGGCTCGTTGCGATAAAGTTCGGAGACGCCGTAGTCGTTCGCGATGAAAAGATCGGGCCAGCCGTCGCCGTTGAAATCGGCAGCGACCACCGCGAGTGCCCAACGGGTACTGGTGATGCCCAGCTGCGCCGTGACATCGGCGAACTTTCCGTGGCCGAGATTACGCAACAGGTATTTGTGACCGCCGTTGTTCGCATACTCGAAACTCTCCGGCATGATCTTGGTCGTCGTCAGCGATTCAAGCCGCACGTCGTCGGGCCAGTAACCGCCGATGAAAAGATCGACGAGTCCATCGTGATCGTAGTCGATCCACGTCGCCGTGCCGGCATTAACCCACGCGGGCAAACCGGATTGCTCTGTCACGCGCGTGAAGCCGCGGCCATGGTCGTTGTGAAACAGCTCGGGACGGCCCCATTTATACACGAACAAATCCTCGTAGCCGTCATTGTCATAGTCCGCCCACACGGCGCCGGTACATGTACCGGTGCCGGGCTGGTTGAGATCGGCCACGCCAAGCGCGCCCGCAACCTCTTCAAACGTGCCATCGCCACGATTACGATAGAGGCAATTGCGGCTGCCCGGCGAACTGTTGGTGACATAGAAGTCGTTCCAGCCGTCGCGGTCGAAATCGACGATCGAGACCGCCGCGCCCATCGAGACGATTTGCGGTTCGATGTTGGCCAGCTTGGGATCGACCGTGGGTTTGGTGTGGACGAATTTCACGCCGGCCGCAGCCGCCGATTCCACGAGGGCGAGGCCGTAGCGGTCGATCGCTTGCTGTTGCTCCATCGAAACCGCCGCGCCCGTCACGACGAAACGCTGGTAATACAACAAGGGGCCGGTCAGCAGACCGACAAAGACGACACTCAAGATGATGCTCTTGGATCCAGGACTCATGGCAAATTGGTTGCAGACTGGACCGACGCGTCGGTCATCAAGCCGCGTTCGAATGCGGCGGGCGCAACGTAACGCGTGTGATAATTTTCCCAGTCAGCGCGATGCTGTTGGTAAACGGGATCGTCTTCGAGCGCGCCCGCGCGATCGGCGTAGCGGTGTTGCGCGTGGGAAGGCAGCGGTCCGACGGTGCGCGACGCGGCGGTGTTGAAGTCGCCGTCCTTCACCCACCCATCGCCCACGAGCACGAAATCGCGCGTCCAACCGGCCCGCGGCGGGGGCAGCGCGGCGAAGCGCAGCACCATTTCGTCGCCGGCATTCATGATTACGTAGCGGTCATCCGTTTGCTTGAGCAATTCCTGGATGTCACCGTAACGCGTATAGTAACCTTCGAGGTCGCGCCAGCGCTGGCCGGCCCCCGCCAACGTTTCGTAGGTCGTGGGCACATCGGGCAGGCGGCGTTCAGGTGCGGCGAGCTGCGAGAAACCGCGGTGACGCAGCTCGGCCGTAAGCGTCGTCGTGGATTGCACGTGGAGATCCGTGTCCGGCCGGGCGACCGCCCAGCCGAGTTGATCCCAATAAACTTCCAAGTTGGTCCGCAGCCGGAAACGACGTTCGGCCGCCTGCAGTGCGGCGCGCGGCAAGGGAATGGCGACGAGTTTGTTTTTCCCGGCAGGGAAACCGAGATTTCCGCTCACGGGTTGCCAGCCGCGCTGCGCATCGAAGGCTTCCAGCATCAGGCCTTGCGGCGGGGGCAACTTACCCTGCGAGATCGCGACATTCAGCGAACTGTCGGTCGGGTAAATCCAACCTTGGCCGACGAGCAGCAGCGATTGATCCGCGGGCACGTCGGCAGGAAGCTGAAATTCAATCCAATGATCCGCGGCGATGCCTTGGAAGCGACCGAGCGGAAAATCATTCACGAACACGCCGTCGACCGCCGCAAGTGTGCGGGTGACGTCGCGGCCGGCCTGATCCTGCGCCGACGCCAGCGGGCGCGCGGGCGTGGCGGCGATCACGGCGAGCTTCGGCTGCTGCGTCGGCACAAAGCGTTCGTCCACGAGAGCCGCGTCTGTGGACGGATGATCGACGACCTTGAGCGAAACGTGGTCGAAGAAATGCGTTTCCCACAACTCGGCCGTGACGCGGATTTCATACGCGCCATCCTGCGCCGCGAGGTTGGTGCCGGGAACGAGAATCCAGTCCTCGGTTTGGTCCACGCCGGCGGTGTCCTGCGAATTGATCCGCATGCCCAGCGGCGAGCGCCAGATGAAATCCTTCACAAAATGAAACTGCCCGTTCGTGCGGGTGAATACCCACGGACATGAACCTTTCAGCCGCTGCGTGGCTGTGACTTCCTGATCGGGCTGCAGGTCGAATTCCACCTGCGCCACGCCATTCGGCCACACGATGCGCGCAACGCCAACCGGGCTTTGCGTGCCGAGCCCGAAATGCGTGCGCGACGCCGTCACCGGCGACATTGCCAACAGCGAGCCGGCGCGGATTTCAATCGCACTGCCGAGACCGAGACTGTTGATACGGCTGTCCGCACGCGCGCCGAGCGTGCGGGTGCGGATCGACTGCCAGTGATAATTCTTCGTGCCGTGACCATGCGCCACGACGGGTCCAGCGGCGGACACGCCGACCAGGTCGAGGAGCCCGTCACCATCGAGGTCGGTGATCGAACCGATGGACAACGCGGGCGACGACGCGAGCGGCTGAAAATGCCCGCCGCCGTCGTTCAGCCAGATCGCCGAAGTACCGCCGGCCGAGGCGACGACATCCGCCGCGCCGTTGTTGTCGAGATCGGCGACGTCCAGCGTCACGCCGGAGTGGGCGAAGGCGTCCGTGAAATCGGGTGCATGATCCCAGCGGACGATCTCGCGATTCTGCCAGGTGTGTTGCTGGCGGTTAAAATGGCACTCCTGCAGCACGCCGTTCCGGCCCAGTGCCAGCAGTGCGAGTTCGCCCGTGCCCGCGACGTCACCGAATGCGATCGCGACGACCGGAGTGTCCACGACGACCACGGGGGCGGAGAAGGCGCCTGCTCGTTTCGTGGAACGATCGCGCCGGCGCCTTCTC
>JBEHXD010000448.1:0-4933 GCA_048498875.1 Verrucomicrobiota bacterium | reverse complement strand
ACCGGCACCCGCGACATGATCCGCCGCTGCCGCGAGGCCGGCCTGCCCGAACCGGTGTTCACCGTCACCGACGGTTTTGTGATCACGCTCCGCCGCCCGGCGCCGCCGCCGACCGGGCAAGCCACCCTCCAAGTCACCCCGCAAGCTACCCCGCAAGTTAAACCACAGCAGGAGAGCTATTTGTCGGAGTTGGCCACGATCTTGGGGCTGTCCACCCCGCAAGCTACCCCGCAAGTCACCACCCAAGTCGCCAAGGCGCTCGCCGCCGCGGACGAGACGCAAGCGCGCGAGGCATTGCAGCAGGCGGCCGGCATCCTCGACCGCGAACATTTCCGCAACGCCTACCTCGAGCCGCTGCTCGCGGCCGGTTGGCTGGAACGCACCCTCCCCGACAAACCCACCAGCCCCAATCAACGCTACCGCCTCACCGAAAAAGGCCGCGCGTGGCTGGCCACCTTGCCCAAGGCCCCGAAAGCATGAGCGCCGTCGCCACAGCTCCGAAGGTAGGGCGCGTTGCTGCGCCAGCCGTCTTGTCCGCCGCAGCCTTGGCGAAGGTGGAAGCCTCGCGCGAAGGCTCGGTGCCGAACGCGCCGTGGCCGGTAGTCCGTCTTGGCGAAATTGCGGAATTTATCATGGGCCAAGCGCCGCCCGGTGAAGCTTCCAATTTCGATGGTCACGGAACGATTTTCGTGAAAGCCGGAGAGTTCGGGCCGTTGCATCCTGTCGTTCGTGAGTGGACAACGAAGCCGCTGCGCTACGCGAAAGGCGGCGATGTTCTAATCTGCGTCGTCGGGGCAACAGCTGGGAAATTGAATCTCGGGATCGATTGCGCGATCGGGAGGAGCGTCTCGTCGATTCGTCCGAACGCTCAGACCTTTGACCGCTTCGTCTACCTTCAGCTTCTCCCGCAAGTTCTGACTCTTCGCGCTGGTAGCACCGGATCAGCGCAAGGCGTGATCAATCGCGACATGCTCGCGAACATTGAAATTGTGCTGCCACCGCTCCCCGAGCAGCGCCGGATCGTGGCGGAGATCGAAAAGCAATTCACGCGCTTGGACGCCGCAGTCGCCGCGCTGAAGCGCACGCAAGCCAACCTCAAACGCTACCGCGCCGCCGTCCTCAAAGCCGCCTGCGAAGGCCGCCTCGTCCCCACGGAAGCCGAACTCGCCCGTGCCAAACCTTGTATCCTCGGTTCGATTCCGAAAGGCGCCAAGTCGAAGGTCAGCGGTTTGACCCCGCTAGGGTCCACCGTCGATCCGGGGTCGACTTCCGACGTCTCTCAGCTAGGGCGCAACGTTCGGGACGTAGAGGTCGCGAGTTCGAAAGCACAAAACGAGGGTTCGACTCCCTACGGGTGCGCGACATCTGATTTCGAGTCAGGAGCGATTTTGCTTGATCGAATCCTCGCAGAGCGCCGCAAGAGTTGGCAAGGACGTGGCAGCTACATAGCGCCCACCGAACCAGACACCGCCAACTTGCCGCCCTATCTTCCAGAAGGTTGGGCTTGCGCGAGTATTGACCAAATCACCAAAAACTTCGACGGGCGTCGGATCCCGCTTAAATCAGCAGATCGCGACAAACGCCCAGGACAGTATCCCTATTACGGCGCATCGGGCGTCATCGACGACATCGACGATTTCCTTTTCGACGGTGAGTATCTCCTAATCGCCGAGGATGGCGCCAATCTCCTTTCGCGTAGCACGCCCATCGCCTTCAAAGCTACTGGAAAGTTCTGGGTGAACAATCATGCGCACATCGTCCAAACGCATGGCGGGATCCCGCTCGCGTATCTATCAATTTTTCTAAACGGAAAAGATCTCTCGTTTTCGGTGACGGGAAGCGCCCAACCAAAACTCACTCAGGCGGCACTGAACAAAATTCCTGTTCCACTCCCACCCTTGGCCGAGCAAACGCGAATCGTGGCAGAAGTAGAGCGTCGCCTAAGCGGGGTGGAGGAACTGGAAACGGTCGTGAACGCCAACCTCCAGCGCGCTATCGGACTTCGGCAGTCGATCCTCCACCGGATTTTCACCAATCGACGATTTTTCTCACGATGATTTCACTGCATTTTGCAAAGCCTCATAAAGCAATCTTCGGGCTTCCGAAAACAGATGTGCCCGACTTTGCAGTGATCACTGGAGTGAATGGCTCCGGAAAGTCGCAGTTGTTGGAGGCGATAAAAAACGGAGCTATCAAAACAGATGGGGTTCAGGCAAACGACGCGGATATTCGGCTGTTCAATTGGGCGACTCTGGTGCCGGGCGCATCAGGCGCTGCTGATCCGATTAACCTGACTCGCGAGCGGGCCGCATTCATCACTCAAATGACGAAGCAGTTCGAATCGGCGCGGACGTCATATATCAACGCACTCGCGAAGCTGAACATACCGTTTCTGCCGCTGGACAATATTCCAGCGCTGATGGCCCTTACCCACGAAAAATGTGAGGAACTGCGAAAGGCCGCTGTGTCTCCATCCGACGTCTGGTCCCGCGTAGAGCAAAGATTGAAAATGGCAAATCAGGCATGTCAAAATGCCTTGGGGGGAAATACGGTAATTTCAACAGCGCTAGCGGAAAAAGCGAACGAACTCGCGGTCCCTCTTGTTGCGCTTAGTCGATATGAACTCGAGGCAGCCCTTCCGTTACACTGGTCACCTACCGATATCTTTCAACAGAACTTCTCCCAAATCTTCGCCAGCTACTATCGACTGTTCGATGAAAATCGCTATAGCCAGTATGCCAACGCTCACCATCATGAAGCGAATCAGTTCTTAAGCGATGAAGAGTTTCGCAAGCGGTTTGGTGATCCGCCTTGGGATTTCGTGAATCGCCTGTTAGAGGAGGCTCACCTAGACTTCACCATAACGCGTCCGTCGGGACGGGCCGAGCGACCGTTTGAAGCGAAGCTGGTAACGAAAAGCACGACAGCCGAAGTTGGGTTTCAGGACCTCTCTTCAGGTGAAAAAATTATCATGTCGTTTGCTCTTTGCCTTTACAATGCGAGCGATAAGTCACGCCGCTCGCGATATCCGAAATTACTTCTCTTCGATGAGATCGATGCCCCGCTGCACCCCTCGATGACGAAGGATCTCCTGCGCGTCATTCAACGGGTTTTGGTTCAAGAGAATCATGTGAAAGTCATCCTAACCACGCATTCTCCAGCCATGGTCGCGCTTTCACCAGAAGACTCGCTATTTCGTCTCGATAAAAACCCCCGCAAGCTCTCCTCATGCTCACGTGAAGATGCGATTCAAGCGCTGACAAATGGCTACATTTCCGTCACGGACAGTTCTCGTTTCATTATCGTAGAGGCCAAACAAGACCGCGTCATATATACCGCCTTGGCCAGAAAGATGGTCGCCAGTGGCAAGCTTTCTCCGACCCCCAATCTAGTCTTCATCCAAGCAAGCGACAAAAAGGACCGTGATGGTGGCGGAAAATCTCAAGTCAAGAGCTGGGCAGAGAAACTACCGCAGTCGGGACTGAAGCAGATTCTTGGCCTCATCGATCGTGACGCTGCAAATATCGCGACTGACAATGTTCACGTTCTTCGGCGCTACAGTCTTGAAAACTACGTGATGGATCCAGTTCTAACCTACGCGCATCTGATGCACTTAGGTGAACACCGCCGCGTCAGCGATCTAGGTATTCCTGATTCGAATTATTTTGCTCTTTCAAGTGTGCCGCAGCCAACGCTGCAAAAGATCAGTGATCTCGTCTGTGAGAAAGTGGAATTCCACAGCCCGGAGGTTAAGGCAGTACAGAACGGGACATTCACGGTAAAATATCTAAACGGAATTTCTTTAAATTTCCCTCTCTGGTTGCGCGATTTTCGCGGGCACGATTTGGAGACGGCATACCGGAAGGCCTTTCAAGCGGAAATAGGTTCTTCGTTCATTGTAACGGCGAACGGCTGCGAAGGTCTGGTGGATATGCTGACGGAACGTCTCCCGGGATTCATCCCTGTTGATTTGCTCGAGATTTTTGAAGGCCTGCAGAAGGCCTGAAATAGTGACCTAATATTCATGACTGCTGCCACTCTCGTTCAAAAGCTCCCTTCTTCGCCAAAGCTACGGCGGGCAGGCTGGAATAATTCCTATTTCACTCAATGACCGCCCCTGCTCTCGTCCAGAAGCTCTGGAATTACTGCAACATCCTGCGGGATGACGGGCTGTCCTACGGCGACTACGTCGAGCAGCTCACGTTTCTTCGCTTCCTCAAGATGGCGGATGAGCAGAGCCGCGCACCATTCAACAAGCCGTCGCCGATTCCGAAGGGTTTCGATTGGCCGGCGCTGCTGAAGGTCGACGGTGACGATCTCGAAACGCTCTACCGCCACATCCTCGAGGAACTCGGCAAACGGCCCGGCATGCTCGGCATCATCTTTCGCAAGGCGCAGAACAAGATCCAGGACCCGTCCAAGCTTCGCCGGCTCATCGTCGATCTCATCGACAAGGAAACGTGGACGATGCTCGACGCCGATGTGAAGGGCGACGCCTACGAGGGCCTCCTCGAAAAGAACGCCGCCGACGTGAAGGGCGGCGCCGGCCAATACTTCACTCCCCGCCCCCTCATCGCCGCCATCGTCGAAGTCATGGCACCCAAGCCCGGCCAGACCATTTGCGATCCCGCCTGCGGCACCGGCGGCTTCCTCCTCGCCGCGTTCACCTACTTGTCCGACCCGAATCGCTTCCAATTGGATCGCGCGCAAAAGCGCGCCCTCGCCAACGGCACTTTCCACGGCATCGAACTCGTCGACAGCGTTACCCGCCTCTGCGCGATGAACATGCTCCTTCACGGGATTGGGTCCGGGCCGGACGGGCATTCGGTCAACGCCACCTACCTCCCGGTGACGACGAAAGACGCGCTCGCCGGCAAGCACGGCGAATACGACTTGGTTTTGGCCAACCCTCCCTTCGGCAAGAAGAGCAGCG
>JBEHXD010000447.1:0-4934 GCA_048498875.1 Verrucomicrobiota bacterium | reverse complement strand
TCCTGCGCCCGTCGCGCCGCCCCCTCTTCCATCCAAACCACTCATCGCCCCGGGTGCGGTCAGTCTCCGGCGGTTTGTCTGCACCGAAGAAGGCTCAAGCAAGTTTTGGGAAGTCAGCGTGGCCGACAAAGAGCTGACCGTGCGCTTTGGCCGCATCGGCACGAAGGGCCAGAGCCAGACCCGTGCATTCACCACCGCCGAAGCGGCCCAGCAGGAGCAGGCCAGGTTGATCCGGTCGAAAACGGCCAAAGGTTACACGGAAGAACCGCTCCGAACGACGGACCCTTGATTCATCCGAATTCTCATTTTGTGAACTATCATGATTGTTCCTGAATTCTGGGCTGAGGCTCGTTTGCAACAACCGCGCGGCAAGGACCAAAAGCAGATCACCGTGCGACGATTCGGCTGGTCGGCTGTCTCCCAAGCCGACGCGGACCAGATGGCCGGTCAACGCGCACAGGAAGCGCTCAAGCGAATCACCACCGGGGAGAAATTACTCCGGCGGGAACGCAAGATTCCGTACAACGGTGCCGAAGGCTTGCCCATCCGTGAGGAAGTCTTGTCACGTCATGGCGAAATCGTAATCACCCGCAATTCCTACGGCGCGCACTGCCTGAATACTCCAAACGTACTTTTCGCCGACATCGATTTCGCCATGGAGCCTTCCGCACGGTGGCTTCTGGCTTACACCCTGCCGTTGCTGGCGGCCGGCATTCTCGCCGGGGTTTGGCTCAGGTCTTTCGGCATCCTCTTTGTTTCAATTCTCGTCGCGTTGTTTCTTGGTTATTCCCTCGCAGTCGGAACGCACAAGCTGTTGATCGGAATGCGTGGTGGCCCTGAGCGTCTGGCCAAAAAGCGAATCGCTTCATTTGTCCGCCGGCACCGCGACTGGCTTTTGCGCATTTATCAAACTCCCGCTGGACTCCGGGTCCTGGTGCTTCAGCGCACCTTCAAACCGGCCGAACCGGCCGTGGCTGATTTTTTCAAAACGCTCGGCGTCGATCCTCTCTACGCGAAGATGTGCCGGAATCAGCAGTGCTTCCGGGCCCGGGTAAGTCCCAAGCCATGGCGCATCGGCATCAGCAATCACATGCGCCCGCGACCGGGTTTTTGGCCGGTGAGCGCGGAACGAATGGCCGACCGAAACGCCTGGATCGGTAAGTATGAAACTGCTGCGGCCCGCTTCGCCTCATGCAGATTTCTCGAAGCGCAAGGCCAGGGCATCACCGATCCAGAAGCCGCCAAAGTCCGCGATCTGCATGATCGCCTGAGCCAGGCTCTCTCCGGACGCGAAATCGCGTGAACCGAACTACTCGACGTGAAATTATCCTTGGCGACCGTGTTTAGCGCGATCGATTGAGTGGAATGCCTCGCGAAGGAATCGAAGGGTCGAGGCAGTCCGATCAACCTGAGGGAATCGTCAGAAATCCGATCGGCACATTGTCCGTCAGCCAAACCCCATTGGCGGAGCGAAAGAAAACATGGCCCGCGCGATGCATCTCAACCGATCTGATCGTGAGGAGGACGGGTTTGCCGCGGCGTTCGGCAACTTTAATCGCAGTCGCCTGGTCCGTGGATAAATGCACGTGATGCCGTTCGCCCTTGATCAGGCCTTGGGCGCGAATCGACCCGAGAAATTTTGCCACCGTACCGTGATAGAGAATCTCCGGCGGGACCTGTGGCTCATAGCCCAACTCCACCTCGACTGAATGCCCCTGACTGGCGCGGATTTTCGTCCCCGTTTCATCGAACGCGAATCGCTTCTTCTCGCTCGTCGCGACGATCTGTTCGAGTCGTTCACGGGTAATCGGCGTCTTCTGCCGCGAGATCGCTGCCAGCAATTCAACGACTGGAACCCAGCCAGCCGAATCAAGTTTCAGTCCCAACCGCTCCGGCTCGTGCCGTAATACGAGACTGAGAAATTTACTGAGGGAAAGGTCGTTCATGAAGCAAAGTAGATCGTCGATCCAATGGAGGACGGCCGTCGTGCAATCCGATCAAAATAATTACTCATTGAACCGGCGGGCAAACGCCTGGTAGGTGGTTCCGTCCGTGGACGAATCGAACACAGCGAAAACGATCTCGTCAAAATGTCTGTGATAGATGCCCCATGGGCCGATGAGATCGGCGAATGCGCCAGCAACCTCTGCTGGATCATTCCGAAAAACACCACAGCCCCAGGCTCCCAGCACCAGACGCTTGATTCCTTCAAGCGCCGCAATGCGCAGGACAAATTCGGCGCGGCGGGCCAACGCGGGAATAATCAGTTTTACCTTGTCGGGTTCATTGTGCGAGACCGCCCCGGCGTTGGGCGCTGCACAGGTAATGACGTCAGCGGTGTAATAGGGATCGAGGAATGCACTCTCGTCGTTACGGAAAAAAGGAACTGCCGGAGAGAAAATGGCCCGATCCAGATAAATCGAAGAGCGATGGACGCGATTGACGGCGTAAAAAGCGTCATTCTGGGTGAGCAGGCAGGAATAAAGACCCGACGCACGAGCCAGCGACTCCTCCTGAGCTTGGGCTCCCCCGAGAAACCCTCCGCCCGGATTTTTCGCCGACGCGAAGTTCAAACAACCCAGCCTGCCACCGGAGGCCCGGGTCAGTTGCTCCAAGGCTTCCATCGTCGTCTGTCGAGTCACAGAGATTTTGAGTCCGGATCCAAGTCCCTCGCTTAAGGGCGCGATACTTTCGAGGACATGAGTATGCGTGCCCTTCACGGCAGAACGAAGGGCCGGGTTCAGTTCGATCTTGCGTCCGGTTGCGGAAAAATAATGCCCCTGCTCGAGAACCGTAAGGGTTTCTTTCGCGCAAGAGGCGCGCGCACTACGATGCATGGCGTTTATCACTCCATCAGCGCCTTGGTATCGGCGCTGAGTTCGGCGTGTTTGTCGAAGCCGATGAAGATGCGCGCATTCGCGTTCTTACCGACTTCAGACAGGGTTTGGAGTTCGCGCAGGCGGACCAGCGCAGGATGTTTGGCGTAGGCTTCAGCGGCCTGAGCCTGCTCACGCAGGGCCATGACTTCCGCTTCCGTACGAATGCGCAGGGCCTCGGCATCCGCTTTCGCTTCCTTGAGTCGTGCATCCGCCAGCGCAATGGCCGTCCTGGCATCGCTCTGCACCGTGGCTTCCGCTTCGATGATTTTAATTTTCGCTTTGGCCTCGGCGGCAATTCGATGCTGCTCGGCACTGGTACGACTTTCGACGAGCTGAGCCTGCGCGAGGCGTTCGGCGGCGAGCACCTTGTTCATCACTTCCTGCAGGTTGCCGGGGAAGACCAGGTCTTTCACGTCGGCGCGCTGGATGGCGATGCCGTAGCCGGCCGCGGTTCCTTTCACCTCGGCCAGGATGTCTTCGCTGAGGCGGTTACGGTTCGTGAGAATTTGCTCGAGCGTCATCGAAGCGAGCGAACGACGCGCGGCCAGCTGAACGTCGCTGTACAGACGTTCGTCATGATTTTCGACCTGGTGCATCGCGGCAACCGGATCGGTGATCTTGAACTGAACGATGATGCTCACGCGAATGGCGACTTTGTCGGCCGTCAGGATTTCCTGGCCCTTGATGGTGAGTTCGCGCTCACGAACGTCGACCAGCACCACTTCAATCATTGGCGTCCGGCCAAAAGGAGAGTTTCGCCGGGCGGGAATTTTGTAATAACCGGGGCCAAGCACCTGGGTCATTACGCCGTCGGCGTAACGCAGACCACGGTGGGTTTCTTTGATAATAATATTCTTATTCATGGGGTTTTAAAGGGATGCTCCGAAGCGAGGCCAATGCAGGAGGAACGACCGATCAGATGGGTTTCGCACATCCATTCATAACGGATGCGAATCTTGTTGGCGGTCATCTCCATTGCGACGCCGGAGCAAAGTTTGGATAAAGTTAAAATAGATACCGCGAAACGCGGCGGGAAATAGCTGAAATGTTTGCCCACTAAACACACGAAATGACACGAAATCGCAGCAGTGAATATGACCTGATTAAAGGGTCTGATTATTTCGTGCTTATTCGTGTGTTTCGTACCGTTGATGCGTGCTCGCATCCCGGTACTTGTCCGCACACCTGTGTGCGAGGCAAGTGGGCCAAAACTCAGACTTCGATTTCCGCCTGGCCTTCGCGGCGTTCGTTTTTGTGGCGGGCTTTCTTTTCGCGGCGGGCGCGGATCCACGGTGGCTCGGGGGCCTCGCCGGCCATGATGCAGCCTTGGGGTTGGATTTCTCCCACCACGTTGGCGAGGCCGAAGCGCGCGATCTGGGCTTTCACCTTCGTCGCGTCCTTGTAGCCAAGCGGAGACTCGGACAAATCGGGTCCACCGCAGAACCAGCGGATATCAAGACCGCCCGTCGTTTCGGCGAGCGATTGCTGCACGCGCGAGGGATCGATCAGCCCTTCGGCGTCCTTGAACGGACGCAGCATGGCGGAACGGGACAAATTGCGTCCGGCTCCGTGCGGACAAAACGACAGGTAGTCGTTATTGTTCGAACCGAGCACGAGGAGGATCTCACGCGCCATGTTGAGCGGGATCAATCCGAGCAGCGGCCGGCCTTCCGGATCGCGCCAGGCCGGCGTGGCACCTTTGCCGTGGAAAAACGCGTCACCGCGCTTCCACACAAAATTGTGTTCGTTGCCGATCTGCACGAGCGCGCGCTGGCCGAGACGGCGCAGTAACGCCGAGTGAATCACGGAGTGATTTTCCCGCGTCCAACGGCTGATGTATTGCAGAGCGTCCCAGTAAGCGAGGCCTTCGGGCGAATCGCCCGGCAGCCAGGCCGCCGCATCGGGAATATCCTTGGCGTTTTCGTCGCACCACTTGCGCGCGGCGAATTGTCTGCGATTGTAGAGGTCGGCGCCAAGGCCACGCGAACCGTGGTGGGTCACGAGCACGTTGAATTTTCCGTCACGGCGCGTAATCCAGTCGGACAGCTCGGTGTA
>JBEHXD010000446.1:0-4939 GCA_048498875.1 Verrucomicrobiota bacterium | reverse complement strand
GGTCAGGTAATAGAGCGCGTCGAAATAGGGCACGCGGTAACAATGTTCGGCCACATAGGGCAGAATATTTTCCGACTCGGCGACGGGAATGGCCCAAAACCGGCCCAGGGGCGGCGGCGCGTAATCGGTGCCGATGAAATGGAACCGGTGCCGCGCCGCTTCCGTCGGATGGCTGCCGACAAACCGCTTGAAGGCGCGGAAGAGAATGGTGAGCGCGATCGACATGTCCGGACCGCAGCGACCGGTGTAGACGTGATGAATCTGGCCGTCGCCAAACGGCACGAGACTTTCCTTGGGCTGGTAGTCGCGCGCGATTTCCATGTCCCGCGAAGCGGTGCCGAAGGGAATGGTCTGCACACTCCGGGCGGAAAACCAGGGATAGCGTCGCTCCAAACCGGAGCCGTACGCGGGAGAGACGGCTATCACGCCGGCGGCGTCTTTTAGCACGCCGGGCTCGCGACGCCGTGCGTTGAATTGGGAAAACCAAAACTTGAACGGTCCTCCGGGCGGACGGGTATTCGTCTCACGATAATAATCGTTCACCCAGGGATCCTGGTAATCCAGCACGTAGGGCACGCCGAAGCGGCGGAGCCAGCGCGGTCCCAGTGTGAAAGCGTCGAATTGCGTGGTGCTGAAAAAAACGAGATCGAATTTTTCAGACCTCAACAACCGATCCCCGGCGCGGCGCAATGCGCGGCCGCATCGCCACCAGAGACTCCCGATTCCGGCCCAGCGGGTGAGCTTGGGCAGGACGCCAACGACCCGGATCACGCGAATATCCTCCGGATAGGTGCGCAGGAGTGTGGGATCGATCACGGCCCCTTCCACGGAGGCAGGTTCCACGGCGAGAACGGTGGGTTCCCAGCCATGGGACCGCAGATGCGGGAGCGCCAGTCGCACCCGCTGCATGTCGGCCGCGTTGACCGGCGGGAAATGAGGGCTGACGATGAGAATCTTTTTCAACGCGAGGGAAGCTGGCAGCAGGGAACGTGGGGAAGTGGGCTCAACGTTCGAAGAAGAATTCCTCCGGGGAATTGAAACAAGCCGCGAATCCGTGAGGCAGCACCGGCTGCGGCCAGGGCGGAGTGGCGGTGGTTTGGGAAACGTAGGTGTCGATGGCCGCGCGCTTGAGATCGCGTTTTTCCGGGGAGAGCTGGAGACGCCACACCTGCCGGCTTGCCCGGGCGATGCGCAGAAGATGCTGCGGGCGCCAGCGGGCCCAGACCGGATATTCCAGCAGGCGCGGTTGAAGATTCGCTTCCTGAAGAGCCCGGGCCGTGAGGTCAAACGCGCCGGTGTGTTCCGCGCTGCTGTCGTCACGGCAGGCGGCGAATAGTTGCGTGGGTTGGAGTGAGGTAAAGATCGCGGACAGGCGCCGGACCAAAGCGTCCGTTTCTGCGGCCGCGAGGTGCGAGAGCGTGCCGTCACGGGCATCGAGGAAATGCAGGTCCGCGGCATCGACGTGGAGCAGTTGCATGGCCCGGACCGCTTCATAGCGGCGGATCTTTGCAATCGCGGCGGGATCGAGCCGGGGATGCCCGGGATGGGAACCGGATCCGTCGGTCAGATACACGATGCTGACGGGGATTCCGGCGGCACGCTGGTGGAGAATGAGACCGGCGCAGCCCAACGTTTCATCGTCCTGGTGGGGTGCTACAACCACACAACGGCCTGACGACAGAGTCCCGTAGGACTGGCTGTGGGTGCACAGAAAGGCGCAGACCAGGCGGCGCAGCAGCCGGCGGATGAACTCTTTCATGGTGCGTGGCCTTTTAGCGCTGTAGCGACGATCTCCACGAGCCGGGGCGCCTCGCGTTCCCAGCAATAAATTGTTTCCGCGGCGAGCCGGGCCTGGTGTTGCGCGGTGACGAGCGCGTTCCGGTCGCCGACCAGTTCGTCCAGAATTTTTGCGGTGGCTTCCGGCGCGGCAAGGTCGATGAGACGGCCCGCGCCGGGCGCGCGGGCCAGGACTTCGCGTTGTCCCGCGGTGGGAGTGGCGACGACCGCGAGGCCGGCGTTCAGGTATTGGAGAATCTTGTTGGTGATCGTGAGGTCGCGATTGACGATCCATGATTGCTCGAGCGCGAGCCCGATGTCATGCCGGGCGATAATCGCGGGGAGCTCATTGGGTGGCACGAGCGGATGGAAGGTCGTGCGAGCGGCAAATTCCCCCGGCATCCGGCCCAATAATTCCCGGTCAAATCCGCCGGTGGGTTCGCCCAGCAAAACCAGCCGGCTGACGCGTTTGGTCCGGATCCAGGCGTCGCAAAAAGGTTCGAGGCCACGGCCCGGTCCGAGCGTCTGGGAAAACCAGAAAAACGCGGGTGGCTCGCCGTCGCGATTTTTCCGGGGATCAATTTGCAACGGGAACGAGTTGCTCAGTACGTGCGGTGGCCGTGCCTGGTAGCGGGTGGCCAGCGCGGTGCTGAGCGCCGCCGACGTGGTGCTCGTGTAAGCGGCTTGGTGGAGCAACTGACTCTCAATCATCCGCAAAAGCGGCAGCGGACGTCCGCGGCGTGCCTCGGGGAGAAGGTCCTCGGAATACCAGTCCTCGAAATCAGCCGCGACCCGGCGCCCCCGCCGGAGCAGGTCACAACCAATCCAAAAAGGGATTTCATTGTGCACGATTGTGAGATCAGCGGCGTGACTGAGCGTGCGCTGGCGCAGGGGGCCGGCCGCACCGAGCGAGTGCAACGTCGGCAGGCCGGCGGCGGTGGCTTGAACGGCGATTCGCTGCACGGCCCGGCGGATGAAACGATTAACTTCACCTGGTTTGGGTTTGATCGTCTCATGACGGAACGGCGCCTCCGCCACGAGTGCGGCATCCATCTCATCCAAGGCCGGTGATTCGCTCAGCGTAAGCAAGGTTACCTCGTGACCAGCCTGGCCGAGCGCCATCGCTTCCTTAAGCGGACGCGGGTTGCGGCACGGGCTGCCGGGGCTGACGATCAGGATTCTGCTCATGAACGAAGTCGCGCAGCAATGCGCTTCCACCACCGGCGCTGGCTCATGCGGGCCTTCGCTTCGCTCCAATCCACGAGCGAATCGCCCACGTCGTGGAAGCCCAATTGTGCGGCCGGCATGTCGTTGGTCTCCACGCGGCGGATAAGTTCAGGTAACTTGTTATAGAAGTCCGCACAGCGATACGGCGGGTGCAGACTCCACATGCCTGGTGCTGTGCCGAGAAAGTCCACGCGTTGCAGCCCGCGCCGGTGCATGGCGCGGGTGAGCAACCGCTCGGGAAGTTCGCGGGGAGCGTTGCCCTCCAGCAGGGCCAGGATGAAGCCGCGCGGCGCCGCGAAATCCGGCGTCAGTGCACCGATGGCGGTTTTAAACCGGTGACGATCGAGCAAAAAAACACGGCTGCTCATTTCGTGAAAAGCATGGGCCATCCGCGGCTGGGCGAGCGGAGTGCCCTGCAATTCGACGAGCCGGCCATCCGGCGACGGAGGGCCGGGGAGGGGCGCGACCACCAACACGTCCGGACGCTGGTCCAGCAGTTCGCAGGCTTCGGCCAGCCAGGTCGGCGAGCCGCCGCCGAACATCATGTCCGCGTCGCAATGAAGCACGCGCGGGTTGGCCGCGGCCTGCAGTCCAAAAAAATACGAGTAGTAGGGGCCGCCGCGGTGATCTTTTCTGGGCACGGCGCGACCGCCGAAAAATTCCTCCGCGACCGCCCGGGCGGCCGGCTTTCCGTAGTCGACTTCCACCATGCGCACGCCCGGGAATGAGCCGGCCAGCGCGAGAATACGGTCCCGGCCCTGTTCCCAATCGTCGGCGAATCTTCCGGCGCTGCGGTGCAGATCGATGGTGAGAAGAATTTCCGCGACCTGATTGCGCCAAACCCGGAGTTGATGCGGCAGGATTTCCTGCGCCAGACGGTGGTCGGAAGGCGCCAGGCTGATTTGCAGGGTGACGGGTGGCAGCGACATGCTCAGGCGGAACGCGACGATGCTGCCGACTGATTGAAACGGTCGGCGGTATGACGATCGAGGAATTCCCACCAGCCGGGATGCTGCTCGCGCGCGGAGAGCGTCCGTCGCCAGGTGACGGGATGCCGGACTACGCTGATCAGGAAACGCGTCCAATCCCCGATGGTGAAATACGCGCGCACCCTTCTGTTTTCGGGACACACAAAACTCGCGGCCAGCAGTTCGTTGGTCATCGGGGGAGTTTGTCCCCGGAAATGGGCGCACAACTGCGCCAGGTTCGCGTCGTTCAGCGAGGCGTGTTTTAGAAAACTCGCCGCGAGCAGCACCAGCGCCGCACCCCAGTCCGCCTGATCGTGGCGGCGGGCGGTGGTTTGGGTGACGGTGAACGTCGCGAGGGGAGCGGGCAGATACACGAGCGGATGGGGCAGCAGGCGTTCGCGAAAAGCCTCCACGCAGCCGAAGGGAATCGCGGGCGTGGCGAAAGCCTGGCCCGGACGAGATCGGATCAGCATCGCGCCGTTTGCGTGACGCGCCCCCATGACCGGTTTATGCCCGCCCCAACCAATCAACTGTTCCGCGTCGGGGGAAACAGGATTCACCGTTTCCGAGGTGAGGGTGATTTTTCCATCGGCGCCCTCATGTGCGATCCGCTGATTGCACCAGGCGAGAGTCGCTTCGGGGTGGGCGGAAAGCGCCGCCAGCAGGTGTTCGAGAAAAACCGGCTCCCAGGTGTTGTCGTCCTCGAGCAGCGAGTAAAATGGCTCCTGCGTGCCGCGATAAAAGAGATTGAAGGTGGCGATTGGTCCGAGATTTTTTTCGTGGGTCACGAGGCGGATCCGCGAGTCGCCCAGTTTTTGCACGAGTTCGCCCGGAAACGCATCCGTGGGATCGTCGTTGTGCAGCTCGCACACCCAGTTGGTCATGGTTTGTGCCTGCAGACTGGCGATGGCCCGCGGCAGCAGGGCGGCGCGTCGATAGGTCGGGACAAACACCCGCACCAGGGCGGG
>JBEHXD010000445.1:0-4946 GCA_048498875.1 Verrucomicrobiota bacterium | reverse complement strand
GGCCTGATCGAGGAGGGCGTCGTCATTCAAACCCTGTTCAATTCCAACTATCTCGGACTGCATCTGCTCACGGATGCGTATGTTCCCTCGCTCGGGATTGGCGGATGGTGGACGCCATTCGTCCTGACCCTCCACACCGTGTGGAGCATTTCCGTACCGATCGCGATCGTGGAGGCCCTGTTTGCCGGGCGCCGGGAAACACCCTGGCTGGGAAAAACCGGACTCGGGATTGCGATTTTCCTGATGCTGCTCGGAGGAGGCCTCGTCTGTTTGGGAACACGAAAAAATGATCCGTTCGCCGCATCAGCGGTGCAGCTGCTGAGCACCGTGGCCCTGATCGCCGTGGTAAGCGTGCTGGCTTTTCGTTTCAAAAAAGCCACGGCGCGGCACGCGGGAGCTGCTCCCAGTCCCTGGATTGTGGGAAGTATCACTTTCCTCCTGGGTCTGGGTTTCATGAGTGCGCATGCCAAAATCCATGGCTGGGCCATCGTGGGAACGTACGGCGCGATTTACGCGCTTGCGATTGCCCTGCTCTCCCTGTGGTCGCGGCGCGCCAGCTGGTCGCCGTTGCACACCCTAGCAGCCAGCGGTGGGGCGATGCTCACCTATGCCGTCACGGCTTTCCCGCAGGACCCGGTGATCGGCCTGAAGGGCAACGTCGACCTCGTCGGCAATACTCTGTTCGCCCTCATTGCGGTGGTGCTGCTGGTTCGGGCGGTGCAATCGGAACGACGTGCGCGCAGCACGGTGGTCACTTAGCGCTTCCGGTCGCCCCGATCCTGAATCCGATCCCCGTTTCTCTTTCGGAAACGGGGTCAAACTTTGAAGGCCGCAGTCACCGCCACAGGCCTACCTAGAGCCTCGGCGCAACCGCCTTTCCTTCAAAGTTTGACCCCTCACTTCTGCCCGTCCTAACGCAAAAAGAGGATGTCCCGTATGTGACAACCGACCTCCCCCAACCCGCCATTGCCGCGCTCATTTCAAATGAGCGCACTGCCAGCCCGGTTGACGCAGGGGGTGACCGGGGTAGGGTTGGGCTATGAGGTTACCTCACTTTGCAGTCACCCCGGCCTTGCTGCTTGGGATCCTTTGCTCCGCGGTGCCCGATGCACGCGGCGGGTTCAGCTTTTTTCGAAACACGTGGGGGGACGTGATCGTAGCCACCGATACTACGGCGGAAGGGCATGAACTGACGCCGCCGACCCCCGACAAACCCGTCTACTACCTGGGTCAGTCGTTGGGCTGCAAGCTGGGTTCGCTTCCCGGTGACGATCTGCCCTCGGAAAAGGACGTGAATCTGATCGTGACCAAGATCCTTGCCAAACAAGGCTACGTGGGTGCCACCCGGGGCGTACACGAACCCACGCTTTACATGGTGGTCCAGTGGGGCTCTCTCCGGCCGGGCAGCGGTGATTTGATGTGGTTCATGGGCTATCGCGCCCAGGACGACATCGGTAGCCCGATCTTTCCAGGCGTGCTTGGTCCAGAGGTTTTTCTGCGCAATTTCCGCTCCCGCACGGTCCAAACCATCCTCGATAACGCCAACGGAGACATGTACGGGATCATCGTCACCGCTTTTGAGTACAAATCGGCGAGCACGCCGAAACCCACCATCTACTGGCAGACCCGGATCGGCCTACCCGCCAATGGAAAGTCGATGACCCAGGCGCTGCCGACGATGCTGGTCGCGGCAGGCAACTCCATCGGACGGGAAAGCAAGTCACCCGTGCTGGCGAATGCCGACACCGCCCGCGGAGGCGACGTCCGACTTGGTGAACTGCGCATTCTAGACGTGATCAACGATCCTCCCCACTCGCCCGACTCTCCCTCGAAGCGATAGCCTCGGGGCAGGCTGCCTTTCTCATTCAAAAATCACGGGGTCACGGAAGTGTTGCGCAAGTGGATTCAACCCCCGGTTGAGCTCGCTCCCGGGCTGGCCAGATCCTTCAGCATCGACTCAAACAGAGCCCGGGCTTCCGGTTGATCGGATCCACGCGCCCGCTTCTTCAGCCAGGCGGCGAGTTCGGTCCGGAAACCATCGCTGAAAGCCGATTTGAGGCGCGGCAGTGTTTCTGCCAGCGCGACAATTACGGTCATCGAGTCCTCGGTCGTGAAAAATCCCTTATCGGCTAAAAGTTGTTCGGCGATCAATACGATCCCCTCTTTTTTCCGCTTCTCCTTTTTGGAATCCTCCACCCATTTCTCATAATCTTTGTCCCTCGGTAAGTCCGAGACGAATTCATCAATCTGTGCCAGCACCACCGTCTCCATTCTCAGGGAGAAGGCACACAAACCGGCGATTTCGCGATGCATCCGCGCGTCCTGATTCGCCTCCTCGAGATACTTTTTCACCAGCACATTCGCACTTTTTTGGATCGCAAGCAGATCACCCATTCTTTGGCGCAGGGGCAGGCTGGAGTCGCGGGCGAAACTGAAATTATCGGAATCGATCATCCGCCGGAAAATCGCCTCCCCGTCCGCGCCGTCATAGGTGGGAAGGCCCAAGGCTCCCGATTTCAAAACCTCCGCGGCCCGCGTATATTGCCCGCCGTGCCATTCATGAGTCGGCGACGGCACGCCGCCTTCCACAAACCGGTTGGCCGCGACGCCCGGGCTGCACACGCTCAAACCGATGCCGAGTAGTGCAATGATCCGATCCATTTTCAATCCGGTCGCGATTGTCCCACAGATCATTTGGCCGGGAGCGCCGTAACGCCAAAAACCGTGAATTCGGCGACGGCGGGTTGAATGCCGGGAGGATGACCGACGATGACCAGCCGGGCCCGCTGCGCCGTGGTGGGTGCGCACTCGCGGTAATCGATCAGGAAATCTTCCGTGCTTTGAGATCGATCAATGATCGTCGACCACACCCCTGGCGCCGCTTCAACTTCGACGCGGTAACGAAAAGGGCCTGGTCCATGACCGGTGGTCGTATCGAGTCCGACATCCCGCCAGATCACACGCGCCGAGCAGACCGTGGCGGGAGCGGAAAAATACACCGTAAGTTTGGGCGCGGCGTCCTCCGGTGCCGGCAGCCACCAGGTGGTCAGTGAATTATCCACGGCGAAACGCCCGGTGGAATTCGCCGCGTTCGAACTGCCGATCGCCGGCTCAAATTCATTAAGCGGCAGCCACGCCTCAGCAGGTTTCCCGCCCGCGACCGGCAGCGTCTGCGGCGTCGACGTCGCGCGCGGCACGTACAACTCGCCCGCCTCGTCGAATTTCACCAAATCGTGTCCGACCCGCCGCTCGAAACCATGCACCGCACCGGCGAAAATGGTGTAGAAAACCCACAGGCGATCCCGCGGACCCGCGACGATCGAACCATGGCCTGTCCCCGTGATCAGTCCCTCGGTCGTGCGAAAAATGGGATTGCGGCGTTGCGGAACGAACGGCCCCAGCGGCGAGTCGCCCACATAGCAGCCCATCGCATACGTGCGGTACTGCGTGCCGCCCGCGGAATAGGTCAGATAATATTTTCCCCCGTGTTTCACCATCCAACTGCCTTCCATCCAACCCATCGCGGGGTTCTGGTTGTTTCCGCCGAGCCGTTCCCACGGGTAAAGATCGGGTCGGAAGGGAATCACTTCCCTGGGTTCGCCGATCGCGCGCGTTGGATTCTCTGCATCCAGCTCCACTCCCCAAATGCCCGAGTGCGGCGTACAGCCCCAGTAATAAAACAGACGACCGTTCTCATCGGAAAATAACATCGGATCGGTCTGCCCCGGCAACCCCGCCTTCTCCGGCAACGTGAGTTTGCCGAGCGGTTCAAACGGTCCGAGCGGCGACGGCCCGGCGTAGATCGCCGAATCCGAGGCCATCAACAAAAAGCGTCCGCGATGATGCACCACCGTCGGCGCGTACCCGACATCGCGCACATTGAGCGGGTGATGTTGCCACGTCAGACCCTCGTCTGCGCTGACCCACGCCATGTCGCACGACGGATAAAGATACCATTTATTCTCGAACCAAAGCGCGCTCGGATCGGCGAGTTCGCGATATTGCTCGGAGCGATCGACCAGCCACAAACCGACGGGGTCGTTTAATTTTCCCCGGGGCAGATCCCGCACTCCGCGTCCCACCGGATAATCCGGTAACGGCAGCGGATTGATATAGCGGGAGGGCGTGGCGGGAGTGTCGGCCGCGCAGGAAAACGCACATAGCAATCCCAAGACGAAAAATGCACCGGGCAAACGAGGCAATGGCATCCCGTCACACAGCGCCAATTGACGAAGGGGCGCAAGCCTTCGCCATGCGCCCTGCACGCACGGCGCAGAACCAGTCGAAAAATCGGCAAGGAAGCAGTCGCGCTCCAGGAAAATTTCCGCCAATAGTACTCCATGAAATGGCTTCTCCTCGTTGGCGCCGTGCTCTCCGCCGTTGGCCAGGCCTCAGCCGCGGCACCGGAACAAGAGCCCGCCGCGCCGCTGGGGCCAGAGGTGCGCCAGCTCATCGTCAGCATCGCGCCGGAGTGGTCGTCGCGCCAGGGCACCCTGCAGCGATTCGAGCGCGACGCCAAAGGACACTGGATCAAGGTCGGCGACGCCATCCCGGTACTTTACGGCAAACAAGGTCTCGCCTGGGGCCGGGGTGTGCGGGGTGACCACGAGGTGGGATTGCAGAAACGCGAGGGCGACGGCCGGACGCCCGCAGGCGCCTTCACGTTGGGGACGATTTACGGCAACGATCCGCAGCTCCCGGCAGGCGCCGATTTTCCCTATCATCAAGTGACGGCATTCGATGCGTGGCCCGACGATCCTCAAAATCCGTTCTACAATCGCCACGTTGCCGTAGACCCCTTTCACACTCCCGCGTGGTTTCCCGCGCAGCGCATGCGTATGGGTGACCCGGCCTACCGCTGGCGCGTGGAAATCCGGCACAACGCCGACCCCATCGAGCCCGGCGCCGGCAGCGCCACTTTTTTCCACATCCGCCGCGGCGAAACC
>JBEHXD010000444.1:0-4962 GCA_048498875.1 Verrucomicrobiota bacterium | reverse complement strand
GCCTTCTTTCCTTTATACCGGGCAAGGCGCCAGGGACGACCGAAGTCACCGCGATCCGAGTCTACACGATCTCAACCCTCAATCACGGGGTGGATTGGCTGCAATTTACGGGCGATGATGCGACCCTTACCACGCTCAAAGGGTTTCGATGGATAAAACCGGTGCCGCCCGGCACCAATAGAGAGCGTCCGGGAACCAAGGTTACCGAATCGCCGCCGGATACTCCGTCATGGTGGACCGCGCTGTCTGTCCCGCCAGTGATGGAGGAATATGAATACAACATGAGCCTGCGCAAGGAGCGGCGCGACCACGTTGTCCAACTCTGGATAGATCCCGTCACCCGGACGGTTTATGTCCATCTCAGGTGGGCACTGTGACGAAGGGCTCGAGTCGAACGATCAGGCGCGGGGTTGGCTATTTCAATCGGGCACCGTCAAAAGATGATGCCCCTCCTGACTTCCGGCTGAATGTTCCGGCGAAAAACGTGCCAGTCATCACAGACAAAAATAAAGCCCAGCCGTCTTGGGCTCAGCGTCGGTTGGCTAAAAACGGAGGCCGCCGTCGATTTCCAGAGTGGTGCCGGTAACGAATCCATTGGTCACGAGATAGACGATCGCGTCGGCCACTTCCCCGGGACGGCCGTTGCGTCCCACCAGGCTTTTTGCCGCCAGACCTTGCAGCATCGGTTTTCTTTGCTCGACGGGGATTCCATCCCACCAGCCCGTTTCAATGACTCCGGGTGAAACGGCGTTCACGCGGCGCGGCTTCAATTCGGCGGCCAGGGGGCGGATCATGGCTTCGATGGCCCCGTTGATCGCTGCCAGGCCGGCGGTGCCCGGCAGCCAGGATCGGGCGGAACCGGCCGAGACGAACGTGATCGATCCGTCGCGGGCGAGGGTGGGCAGCGCTTCCCGGGCGGCGAGGAAGTGGGCGAAGAATTTTGCGTCAAATCCCGCGCGCAAGTCCGCTTCGGTGATGTCCGGTAAACGGCCGCTGCCCTTGGCGCCGCTCAACGTGAGCACCAGGTGGTCAAACGGGCCGGTTCGATCATAAAACTCCCGGAGTGCGGGCGCCGAGGTGGCGTCCACGGCTGCGGTTTTAAGTGGGACAGGAGCGTGACGCGCAGCTTCGGTGAGCTTGGCTTCGTTGCGTCCGGTGATGGTCACGGCGGCTCCCCGGACTGCGAGGGCGTGGGCGGCCGCGAGGCCGATGCCGGAGCCGCCACCCATGACGATGATTTTTTTGCCTGAAAGGTTGCAAGGAGGGTTCATCCTAATTACGATACGGACCGTTTCGTAATGTCAAATTGAGGTCGACGATTTATCCCGGTTTTATTTGGCTTCCTTCATGAAACCCTCAACCACGCCCGGGCGCGGTCGGCCCCGCGACCCAGCCACCGAACAGGCTTTGTTGCGTTCCGCCCTGCAGGTTTTGGAGCGCGACGGTTACGAAGGCTTCACGATCGAGGCCGTGGCCAGGCAGGCGGGAAGCAGCAAGGTGACGCTCTACCGTCGGTGGCCCTCGGTGGGGGCTTTGCTTCTGGCGGCACTGGCCCGGCACGGTGATGAGACGGTGCCCGCCGCCACGAGCGAACCCTGGCAAAAGGACTTGCGCCAGTTTTTCCGGACGGCGTTTGTACAACTGAATGGACGCATCGGCCTCGTTTTGCGCAGCCTCATGGCGGAGGCCCAGGGCAGCGATGAATTGCGCAGCGACTTTCGCACGCGGTTCATCGCAAAACGGCGCGCGGCGCTGGCGGGTATTCTCAAGGCGGCGCTCGACCGGGGAGAACTCGCCCGCGGCACTGACGTCGAACTGCTGCTGGATTTTCTTTTCGGCGCCATGTGGTATCGGCTGCTGGTCGCCCATCAGCCCCTCGACCGCCGGTGCATCGAGGATTTTGTCGATCTTGTGAAACGCTATACGTGACGCTTCCCTCCATCGACGATGTTTTCGACCAGTGCGACGACTGCCCGCTTTAGGTCCTCATCATGGCGCTAATCCACCAATCTTCGTTTGCGTAGAAACCCGAAACAACCCGCAGGAATACTATGAAAACCCAACGATTCATGATCGGTCTCACGGTACTTAATCTGATCCTGGTGCTGTCCGCCTTGCTTCGCGCCGCGCCGGCCGCGACTCCGGATTTTCCGGCGGTGCTCCGCGTCCGCGGGCTGGAGTTGGTGGACGACCAGGGGCGGGTTCGCGCCATGCTCAAGGTTCTTCCGGCCGACCCGGAGGTGAAGATGCCCGATGGCACGAAAGGTTATCCCGAGACGGTGCTGCTGCGGCTGATCGATTCCAAGGGACATCCGAATGTCAAAATCGCCGCGACGGAAGATGGCTCCGGCCTGAGCCTGGGCGGCGAGTCGTCGAGCCTCGCTCATGTCCAGGTGCTCGCCCGCGGCAGAAGTACGTCGATGACGCTGCTCAATGATGACGGACACAAGCAGGTGATTCAGCCGCAGTGAAAGGAGTGAGCGGTCTTCAGGCTACAGTAAGCCGAATTTGATCGTCCAACTGAGCAGATCAAAATTGGTCATAGCCACAAAAGGCACAGAAGGCGCAAACTGGGAGATGCCGTTTTGTGTTTTCTGTGCCTTTTGTGGCCAAATTGAATGAGTGCTCCAGAGCCTGATTGCTTGAGTAGAAAAGAGTGCGGAACTGGAAACCCTGATGGGGTACCATAATGGATACCCCTATGTTTAAAGCCACCGACGTCGTCGATGCACCCCATGATAACAACGCCAGTCTGCTCCGAATTGTAGGTGATTTGGATCGGGCAAAAAGCACCCAGGTGTGGCTCCGCAGCCGGGGCTTGGCCTGCGAATCGCCCCTGCCCGCGACTTGGAATGATGCGCACCAATACCGCATGTTTGGCTATCAGATCAAAGCGCACGAAAATCGCAGCGCCATTATCGAGAAGCTCGGCCTTCGCTGATCGTCGTCGCGAGATCAGGGTTCAGTTAGCCTGCCGCCGCTTGGCCTTGCTTAAGAGAGGTGCGAGTCCGCCGGTCTTGACCAGCGTGTCGTAGGCGCTGGAAGCAAATCCACTCAGGCTTTCCAGCAGGCGTTTATCCTCCGCGTCGAATTTCTTACCCTTCGTGTGGATCACGGCCGAGATCGTGCCCACGGCTTTCTTGTTTACGTAGAAAGGAACGAGGAGCACTTCTTCCAACGGGGGATGGATCGGTTTCAGGTAGTCGAAATGGTTTTCGGGATGCACCATCAGCAAAGCGGTGTCGCGTTCCAGCACCGTACCGCACGGCCCGAATTCCTGCGGCGTGCCTTCCCACAGGTAGGGATCAAGCGGACCTGACACTGCCGGCCAGACAAAGGATTGCCGCTCCTCATACAGCAGGCTGATGCCGGCCGAGTCGGCGTGAACCAATTCCAGCGTCGCGGTCGTCAGTTTTTGGAAAAAATCGTTCGGGCTCCCGGATAACTCCCGCTGCAATTTGATCAGCGTGGCCGTTTCCCTGGCCTCATCAGGACGACGCGAAGGCCGCGCGCGAAGCTGATCGGTGGCAATTACCGATTCCAGATCACTGGGTCCGCGCAAGTGTGTACTCACGGGCTGACACAATCCAGAGCGCGATAGCTAAGCAAGGGGAATGCAGGGATTGCCGCCCTCCGCAGCGGGAGTCGTTGCCGAATCAATCGATGGAAAGCAAATCCCAGGCTTCCGCCGGGAGGATTTCCCCGGGCGGCGAACGTGGCGGCCGTTCCATCGGCCGAAAAATTGTGGGCCGACAAAAGAGTTGCGAAGGATTTCCGGATTATTTTCTTGGGCGTTTCAGATTTTCCACGAATGCCCGAGTTTCCCCGTCACCAATGCATGATTTATGAGGGAGCGCCCTCGTCACATCTCGCCCCCATTGGGCAGACGCTGATCCAGCGGCTGAAGGAGAATTATCGGTGCCTTTACCTCAACAGCGCGCCGATGGTGGCGGGAATGCGGTGGTATTTGGTTTCCGCGGGCCTGGACCTGAAAGCGTACACGGAACGTGGGGCGTTGGTGGTGTCATCCGATCGCGATCACTTGATCGGGAGCAAGTTTGATACTGCACGGATGATCTCCGCCTTGAGCGAAGCTTTGCAGCGGGCACTCGCCGACGGGTTCGCCGGACTGTGGGCGGCCGGGGACATGACGTGGGAGTTCGGTATTGAAGAAAACCTTTCCAAGCTGCTCGACTACGAACGGCAGCTGGAAGGCTTCATGCAAGCCAACCCGTGTTTGTGCGGTGTGTGTCTTTATCACCGAAGCACGTTGCCCTCGCATGCCATCGATACGGCCTTGAAGACCCATCCGGCGGTGTACGTCAGCGCGACGCTATCGCAGCTGAATCCGCTCTACCTATAGCGGGCGAACTTGTCCCTCCGGTCCCATAAAGGGTATCATAGTCGTCTGTTTGGACCCACCGACCGAAGGAATAAGGATGGTCAAGGGCATTGGAGATCGCGACCGTCCTGAAACATTCCTGTCTGTCACGGTGATTGGCGACACAGAGTTTCGCGCCGCGTTGCGACAACAAGCAGCAACACCGCTGCCAAACCATGGTGAAAATTTTGGTCGTGAAGCGAAGCCCAACTTTTCTGATCGCGTGGCGAACAATGAAATTACCTCTCGTCATACTATGGCTGGCTTGTCGGTGATTTTGTCGTCGGAAGATGCCGGAGAGCTTCTACGATGATGGGCACGTCGAGCCAGGGTGTGACTTTGCAACGCGTGGAGATGCCCGGTTACAAAATTCCCTTCCGTTGCTCGTTGGCGAAGTGGGGAGATTTCATGTCGGAATCCCGCGGCGGGGTGTCTTTGTGCAGTCTGGATCGCAGGATTTGACTCAAATTCTCCGGGGAGATTGAGGTGGACCCCGTTGGTTGGACAGGAGGAACGGGAGATTAAGATATAATTTTCAAGTGCAGGACAAGCGGATTGGTCGCTCCCGAGGACAGGAGCCG
>JBEHXD010000443.1:0-4969 GCA_048498875.1 Verrucomicrobiota bacterium | reverse complement strand
GGCATAATAGTACAGGTGTACTGATTATCAGGAGGCTTATGGTTAGCCTCCTAATGAATAAAGCAAGCCGCCTCTTCGCCTATTACCAAACAGATTGACGGTTTATTCAAAGAAACAGCCGACCTAATGGCCGGCTGTGAAAGAAGAATCGAACTTTTCGAGGGAATTACAGCGTCTTGGCGGCAGCCACGACCGCGTCGGCCGTGATGCCCAATTCCTTCATGGCGATATTGCCCGGCGCACTGAGGCCAAAGCGATCGATGCCGACAACTTTGCCGTCCAAGCCCACATACTTGTGCCAGAGCGCCGTAACACCTGCTTCGATGGCCACGCGCTTGCGGCAGGAAGGCGGAATCACGGAATCGCGATACTCGGCCGACTGGTGGTCAAAGCGGAACATCGATGGCATGGAAACCACGCGCACACCAGCGCCCAAGGTTTTTGCAGCGGCGACCGCCCACTGCACTTCACTGCCGCTAGCCAGCAACACGTGGGTCAAGGGAGCCGTTTCCTGAATGAGCACATAACCGCCCTTGGCCACACCGGCGCGACGCGCTTGAGCGGTGGCTTCGTTCAACATCGGCACGGCCTGACGGGTCAGCGCCAGCAAGGTTGGACCGTCAACCCGTTCCATCGCCGCGGCAAAAGCGCCCGCGGTTTCCTCCGGATCGGCCGGACGGATGACGTCGAAGTTCGGGATCAGGCGCAGGCCGGAAACCGTTTCGATCGGCTGGTGAGTGGGACCGTCTTCACCGACGCCGACGGAATCGTGCGTGTAAATATAGACGACGGGCAATTTCGCGAGTGCGGCAATGCGCATGGACGGACGCGAATAATCCGCGAACACCAGGAAGGTCGCGCACGACGTGCGGAAGATGCCGTCATAGGCGACGCCGTTGTTGATCGCGGCCATGCCGTGCTCGCGGATGCCGTAGCGAAGATTGCGACCGGCGCGGTTGGTTTTGTCGAAATCCTTGTCGGCGGCGATGTAGTTGAGCGTCGAACCGTGAAGATCGGCGCTGCCGGAAATGAGCAACGGCAATTCCGCGGCGACCGGCTGGAGCACGTCCTTGCCCGCGGCGCGGGTGGCGAGTTTGGCGTCGGCCGGGAACGCCGGAATCTTCTCAAGCAGTTTCGCGGCGTTGGGTTGAACGGACGCGCTGTCGAGGAGAGCGGCCTTGTCGGGATTCGCGGCACGCCAGAGTTCAAATGCCTTCTGCCACTTGCTGTAGGAACGCTTCAGGCGTTTTTTGTGGTCGGCGAAATACGCCCGTACCGAATCGCTCACGAAGAAATGCTGGTCGGCAGGAAGCCCGAGACCCTTGCGCGCGGCATCGGCGAATTTCGCGCCGCCTTCGCCGTGTCCCTTCGAAGTGCCCTGCACTTCCGGAATGCCTTTGCCGATGACGGTCTTGGCGATGATCAACTGGGGTTTTCCGCTCGTGGCCTTCTTGGCCTTGTTGATCGATTTCAGAATCGCCTCGAGGTTGTGGCCGTCCGCGAGGGTCTGCACATCCCAGCCAATCGCCTTGAAACGGGCCGCGGTGTTTTCGCTCTGCGTCTTGTCCGCCATCGCATCGAGCGTCACGTCGTTAGAATCGTAGATGAGAATCAGGTTGTCGAGGCCCTGATGGCCGGCGAACTCCACGGCTTCCATCGCGACGCCTTCCTGCATGCAACCGTCGCCTGCGAGACAGAGCACGTGGTGATTAAAAATTTCATGACCCGGCGAATTGAAACGGGCGGCGAGCATCTGCCCGGACATCGCGAAGCCAACTGCGTTGCCGATCCCCTGACCCAGCGGGCCCGTGGTCGCCTCCACTCCCGGCGTCTCGTGAAACTCGGGATGGCCCGGAGTCTTGCTGTGCAACGCGCGGAAATTCTTCACTTCCTCCAAGGAGAGATCGTAGCCGCTCAAATGGAGCCAGCTATAGAGAAACATCGAGCCGTGTCCGGCGGAGAGCACGAACCGGTCGCGATTCAGCCAGCGCGGTTCATCAGGGTTGTGCACCAGCGCATGTCCATAAAGCACCGCGCCAATCTCAGCGGTGCCCAAGGGTAAACCGAGGTGACCTGAAGAGCATTTGTGAACGGCGTCGATGGCGAGGCCGCGGGCTTGGTTGGCTGCTTGAGCGAGAATATCAGTCTGCAGTTTCATAAAGTAAAAGGGGGCAGAAATTGTGAAAAGGCATTAACGCCGGTAAAGCGCTGGGTGCAAAGCCCTTTTTTCGACATAAAAAAAGCGAGCCGGTAATGGCTCGCTTTGAAATTAGTCGGAAAAAGCACTCAGGCTTTGGCAGCTTCGGTCTCGAAGCGCTTTTCCTTGACCGCCATCGCCGCCTTGCCGGTGCGGCCGCGGAGGTAATAAAGGCGGGCTTTGCCCGGCTCGGAATCCTTCTCGACCTCGATCTTCTCGATGTTCGGCGAGCTCACGGGAAACACGCGCTCCACACCTTCGCCGTAGCTGATACGACGGACCGTGAAGGTCTCATGAATGCCATTGCCCTTGTGGGCGATGACGACGCCAGAGAAAATCTGGACGCGCTCTTTGTCACCTTCGCGCACCTTGGTGTGGACGCGGACGCCGTCGCCGACTTTGAACGGCGTTAAGTTAGTTTTCACCTGGGCGGCGGTGATTTCTTTGATGATGGGATTCATGGCTGTTTATTTGAGTAAATCGGGTCGAACCTGCTGGGTTTTTTCCACCTGTCGCGCGTGCCGCCACTTGTCGATTTCGCCGTGGTTGCCCGAAAGGAGCACTTCTGGCACGGACATGCCGCGGTAAACGGCGGGACGCGTGTATTGAGGAAAGTCGAGCAACTTGCTGGTGAAACTTTCCGTCGTCAACGACTTTTCTTCACCGAGAACGCCGGGAATAAAACGCGCCATCGCATCGATCAAAACCGCGGCGGCAAGTGTGCCATTTGTAAGCACATAATCCCCGATGCTGATCTCTTGATCGATGACTTTTTCGCGGATCCGCTGGTCGATTCCCTCGTAGTGGCCGCTCAGTAGCACCAGATGCTGTTGCGTGGAGAGTTCCGTGGCCAGCGCCGGCGAGAGCGGCGTGCCGTCGGGCGTCAGATAAATGCGGCGGCAACCGGGGGTTTGGAGCTGTTCGATCGCGTCGAACACCGGCTCGCATTTCACCACCATTCCCGCTCCGCCGCCAAACGGGCGATCGTCCGTGGTGCGGTGTTTGTCGGTCGCCCAGTCGCGCAGATTATGGACTTTGATCTCCAGCAGTTTCGCCTCCTGCGCCCGGCCGAGCATGCTTTCGGATAAAAATCCGTCCAGCATGGCGGGAAACAGCGTCAGGACGTCGATACGCATGGGGAAATTATCCAATAAAAAAGGTTCGGCGCGAGCCGAACCTTGGAAAACGAATGATGACGGGGAACTTAAGCGGTGGCCGTCGCAGCGCGACGGGAGCGCTTGATCAACGCATGCAGCGTCGACGTGGGCTTGGCACCCTTGGAGATCCAGTAGTCAACGCGATCGAGCTTGATGGTGAGCGGGTTGCCCTTGGAGCGGGGATTGTAGGCGCCGAGCTGTTCGACGGCGTCGCCATCACGACGGGAACGTTCCTCGGCCACAACGACGCGATAATGCGGCTCGTTCTTGGTGCCAACGCGGGAAAGACGGATTTTAAGTGCCATTTGGATGTAAGAGATGCTTTGCGGACAGCGATGTTCTGATTGGAAAAGAGTCAGAAGAGTCAGAACAACTTTGCACTTGTCAAGCCCCCAGTGCCACCGCTGCATTCGACCCCTTCCCTCCCGTTATCCTATGCTTAAAGCCGGTATCGTCGGTCTGCCCAACGTGGGCAAGTCCACTCTCTTCAACGCTCTCACCCGCTCACGCAAGGCGGAGGCGGCCAATTACCCGTTTTGCACCATCGATCCGAACGTCGGAGTCGTGACCGTGCCCGACGCGCGCCTCCAAGTGCTGCAAAAAATCGCCAAAACGAACGTCGTGATTCCCGCCGCGATTGAATTCGTCGACATCGCCGGCCTCGTCGCCGGCGCCAGCAAGGGCGAAGGTCTCGGCAATCAGTTTCTCGCGAACATCCGCGAAGTCGACGCGATCGTGCAGGTCGTCCGTTGCTTCGAAGACGGCGACATCATCCACACCATGGGCAGCGTCGATCCCGTCCGCGACATCGAGGTGATCACGACCGAACTGGTACTCGCCGACCTGGATGCCGTGGCGAAGCGCATGCCCAAGACGCAAAAGAGCGCGAAGGCGGGCGACAAGGAGGCGATCATCGAACTCGCGCTCCTGCAAAAACTCGAGCCGCACCTCAATGCCGGCAAAACCGCCAACACGCTCGCGGCGACGCCGGAGGAAGTGGCGATGATGAAATTATTCCAGCTGCTCACGGCGAAGCCCGTGTTGTTCGCCTGCAACGTCGCCGAGTCGGACCTCGCGACCGCCGAGCAAAATCCCTTCGTGAAGAAAGTCGCGGAATTTGTCCACACCCATCACGACGCGGCTTGCGTGCCGATCAGCGCGCGCATCGAAGCGGAGCTCATCGATCTCCCGCCCGAGGAAGCAACCGCGTTCCTGAAGGATCTCGGCGTCGACGACTCGGGTGTTTCCTCACTCATCAAGGGCACCTATGCGCTGCTCGGCCTGCAGACTTATTTCACCGCGGGTGAAAAAGAAGTGCGCGCCTGGACGATCAAGAAAGGTTGGAAAGCGCCGCAGGCCGCAGGCGTCATCCACACCGATTTCGAGAAAGGCTTCATCAAGGCGGAGGTCGTCAGTTACGAGGACCTCTCCCGCCTCGGCAGCGTCGCCGCCGCACGCGAAGCCGGCAAGTATCGCCTCGAAGGCAAAGAGTACATTTTCGACGACGGCGACGTCGCTCTGTTCCGGTTTAATAACTGAGGTCAGGCGCGTAATCCTTGGATCGTAGGTTGCGAGCTTGCTCGCAACGTGGCGCGCAAGCGCGCCACCTACACGC
>JBEHXD010000442.1:0-4981 GCA_048498875.1 Verrucomicrobiota bacterium | reverse complement strand
AAGCGCACGCTGGCGGGCGAGGGAGGGGATTGTTCGTCGAGGACGGGGTGGATGCGATGGATGATCAGCTTCGGGATAAACAAACCAATAAAAACTCAGGCTGTCCCCGTCCGGGTCCGTGGTATTGCGGGCATCGAGGTAGAAACGCTGACCGGATTTCACCGTGAGGATGTCCGGGTGGCTGAGAACGGGCACGGGCGGGTGATTGGCCTCACGATAGGGTTTCTTCGCCCAGGCCATGCGGGCCGCGAAATCATTTTGAAAATCATCCCGCCATCGCCAAACGGTTGCTCGAAAATCCTTGAAGGATTTATCACCTTTGCGCGTGGCGGCCCCATGCGGAGCCGAAACCGGCGGCGTATAGTCGTCGACCGCGTTGGTCCAGAGCTGACGCTGCTCGGGCAGGACGGGCACGCCGCCCGTAAAACCCGCCGGATCCATCTCTTTGAGTTCCGGCACCCGGAGTTCATAACGACCACCCCACCCGCCCCATTGGGGATGCTCGGGGAAATTCAGCCCGTTGGGAATAAGGCCGAGCCAGGAGGGCGTATCCCCCTCCATGCCGTAAGCGACATCCGGATACATGCGGCCCAACGGCCCATGACCTTGCTGGATATTTTTCGCGATCCAGTCGTTCCCCACCGTGGTGTTGTCGATCCCCACGACGGCCTGATTCACGCCGGTCCACGTGGCGGCGCCGTAACCGCCGGGGCTCGCGATGTAGAACAAATCCGGAAAGTTTTGCCGGATCCAGGGACCGCTGTCGTCCTGATCGGAGATGGTATAAACCCGCAGTTTCGCCACCAGGCGTTTCAGTTCCGAGGGCGATTCGGTGGCCCTTAACTTGAACAGGGCCTGCGCCAGGGTATTCGGCCCGCCCCAAACGGAAACCCACAGCGGGCGTTCATCCGGGGACTTCAGCATCCGGATGATCCATTCGGAACCCGCGGAGTCTTTTCCGTCGCCGACGGCCGCCATGCCATATTCCGGCAAACCCTGGCTGACCAGCGACAGGAGGGTTTCGGTTTTCGGGTAGGCCGGATCGTGCAGCACCAGATTGGGCCGGGCCTGGTCGTAAGCCCGAATGACGGCCCGGATCGATTCCGGAGCGACAGTCTGCTTCAGATGGACGGAAGTGGTGGCGATCAATCCCTGAAGATCGATCACATCCGAATACAACAACAGCCGAACCATGCTTTCGGTATCGTCCGGCTCATTTTCAATATCAGTGAGAACCACCAACCGGTGCTTTGCTTCAGCCGCGGCTTCAGCGCCAGAAGCGGCATTGACGAAGACGACGACAACGAGACAGAAAATCGAAAATACTTTCATCCAGGCCCGCAGATATAAAACTTCAAGCCGGCGAGTCGAGCCGATCGACAAAGTGGCTGTGATCTACGCCCACGAGGCACTCTGTCGGAATCCACCATCACCATTTGCTCAAATATCCCACTGACTGGACCAAGACCACCGTAATAGTAGCATCTAGCGGCCTGACCCCATCAAAATTCCCGCCTGACCCCATCAAAATTCCCCTAACAAAAAGTTGGGGTCGAGTGCGTGGGCCCGCACACTGGATACAAGAACGGCTAGGGTGTTTTACCCGGTTGGCAAGCCAACCATCGATTTGTCACTTATAAGCTGCGTTTAGTTACGATTTTTCTCCGCCCTAAATGCATCTTGTATTCTCAAGTCGGATGCGCGCTATCAAATGACGCTAGTAGCGAATTGATTTAAAATATCCACAGTGAACCAAACCACCGTGTGGAGAAATGGAGTACGTAACACGGCAAGTAATATATCTGAGACTCTGTATGAATATTTTTTTGAAGATTTTGCTCATTGTTCTGTTTGCTGCACTTGGGTTGATTGGGGTTCTCCACTGGCTGACACCTCCCCTCCTTACCGATGGGGGAGACGATTATCTGTACGCTTTTGAAGAAGACGGCACCGCTGGTCCACGCTGGAAATCCATCGTTGCAGACGAGTCGATTCAGTTAGGCATCAACAAACCCGACCAACGGAGAAACGCACAATCGATAGTTACGTTGCGAGTTCGCGTGAAGTCGCACGGTTGTTTTCGGGAGTTAAACACCTCTCATCTTGAAAAAGATAAATTGGTCGAGCTAAACGTCAGAGGACGGAATATTTCGATAAAAGCTATAGAAATTAGCGTGAACTGGATTAAATTTGAAATAAGCGAACCGCAAAAACCTGTCGGAACTCTCGCGCCTGAGTGGTATCCGATTATTACCTCTGTTTTAATCGCACTATTGGGCATAATTACCGTTTCTCGACGCCCATGGTTCATTCCGTCGGTCCCCAAGAACAAGTGAAGGCCACAGATTATATATGCGACGGACAAAAAAACCTAAAAACGCTAGGCCAAACTCGTAATTGATCTTTCAGCGGTTCAATCACCAGAGCCGTTAAATGCCCACATAAAGCTCAACGTTAAAAATTTTCTCTCAATGAATTCTGAAGTTAAAGATAATATTTGGCGGAAAAACTTCGATACTGCCGAAGAATTCCTCACGGCACTTTCTCCGTGGGCAAAGTCGACAATGATGTTTCAATCAGACGCGCAAACTTGGCTTTTCCGTGGACAAGCGAATGAGTATGAGCTTTTGCCCAGCGCGTGGCGTCCCGGAATGACATTCTGCCGGGGGAAAATACTCACCATACTTAAGCCGAACAATGAAGGAAAGGTTACCCTTGGTTCTCTGTTGAGCGCCGAGCTGGGTTGCGTGAAAGCGTTTTTTTATCACGCAGATCGGGGTGGCTCCAGCTTACCTGAAGATGGCGCAGTTTTGCGCGACGAATTGGATAAAATTTCCTCGACCCTATCAGTCTGCAGTGATGACGAAGATATTCCGGAATGGCCGCCGCTGAAACTACGCGCCTTGTTTGGATTGGCCCAACACCACGGCATTCCAACGCGCCTTCTGGATTTTTCGCGGAGTCCGTTCTTAGCTGCATATTTTTGCGTGGAATCCCTAATACGGCGAAACATCGACCCTCGAAGCAATGGCCGGGTTACCCTTTGGGTCTTCAACAATAGTTTCTTTGAAGCTGATAAGTTTATGCCTCCCAACCAAAAACTTCTTCCTTACTATTCAATCCACGTCCCGACCGCGCCAAATCATAACCTCAAAGCACAAGATGGTCTTTTCGTCTGTCAGCGCCTGAGTCTGCACCGGTTAGCAGACTTGGTCGAGATGCGTCCGTTTACACAGGACATTACAACGGCGATCACGCAATACTCGGAAGGTGAGCTTTCGCCGATGTACCGATTCTCGCTTCCGCGCTCCCAGACACCTAATCTGCTACGCCTACTTGCTTGTGTAGGCGTTACTGCCGCACGACTGTATCCCGGATTCGATGGAGCAAAACGAAGTTACGATGACGACGCTTGGCTTAGCAGATACTCCTGAACGAAATAGGAGCAAAAGCAAAGAAGGGGCCGCTAGGTGCTACTATTACATCGGTCCCGACCGGCACAGTCACTTGGGCAGATTTTATGAACTCCAATTTTCTTTGCGCTCCGTGCGTTCCTTCGCGGCTAATTCCTCAGCAATTTTTTTCGCGTTCATTCGCGTGTTTAGCGGGCCCACAAAATCAGGGTAGTCGCTTGATTCGCAGGCGGCGGTAGGCGATCGCGCCTTTGTCGGCTTCGATCGCGATTGCACCGGGCTCGGTGATTTTCAGCGCTTCCACCAGCAGCTCACCATTGCAGGTGCACCGGGCCACGTTGTCCTTCACGGTAACCTCGAGCGCGTTCCAGTCATCCGGTTTGTAGAACTTGAATTCCTTGAACGCGTAGTTGCCGTAATCGCCGCACTGAATCTGCGTTTTGTTGAAAAAGAGGCCACCGTCGGTCTTGGGCGCCGCACGAAATTCCAGGCGCAGTACGAAATTTCCCGTGTGCTCCGCGGCGGTCCACAGCAGCACGCGACCATGGGTGGCCTTGTCGGCATTGGCGGAAAGTGTGCCGTCCACCACGGTGTACCGTCCGTCGCCGGCGTCGGTGAGGCCGTCCATTGCCGGGCCTCCCAAGTGATGCCAACCAGCCAGGTCCCGGCCATTGAACAGCGCGGTGAAACCTGCCTCCGGAGTGAAATCTTCGGCCCGCAACGCGACGGACAACAGCAACGCAATCAACAGGGGGTATTTCATGACGGTAATTTAGCGGCCCGGAATCCGTTTTGAACCCAAAACTCATTCGCGCGGCGCGGACGCGGCAAATTTATCCCACGCGGCAATCAACCTATCCTCCGCGGTGTCGCCGGTCAGCGCGGGCACCGGTTTGTGCCGGTCGATCCAGGCGACCGTGCGACGCACACCTTCCTCGTAGGGTACGGTCAGGCGGAATTCCGGCACGTCGCGCTTCAGCTTGGCGTTCGAGTAAACGCCATGAAAGCGGAAGATCTCGTCGAGCCCGAGATATTGCTTCGGGTCGAGCGCCACCAACAGATCCGTCGGAAGGTGAACGAGGCGCGGCACCGGCGCGCCGATGGCCGCAGCGGTGCGCAACACATACTGGTCCCAGGTGACCACCTCATCGGCCACCGCGTTGTAAGCCTGACCGAAACAGTTCGGGTTGCCCGCCGCATAGGCAAAACCGCGACCGACATCATCCGCGTAGGCGCTCTGCCACAGGCCGTGGCCGTCGCCGCTCACAATGATGGGCCGGCCGGCGCGCAGACGGGCGAGGAACGATGGACCGGTGTGCAGGTTGTTGATGAGCGACCCGCCCGGGCCGTAGGTGTGCGAGGGCCGGATGATCGTGACCGGCAGGTTTCCCGCGGCGTGCGCCTGGAGGAACAACTGTTCGCAGGCGAGTTTGTTGCGGCCGTAGTCGGAATGCGGTGCCTGCGGAGTTTCCTCGGTGGTGGGCATGACGGTCTGCGTATTGCCGTAAGTGCACACCGTGCTGCAAAAAATAAGGTGACTGCAGCGCCCGGCGCAGGCCCGCAGCAAA
>JBEHXD010000441.1:0-5001 GCA_048498875.1 Verrucomicrobiota bacterium | reverse complement strand
GGTGCGGCGGCGGCGCAGCATTTCCACCTGCAGATAGTTCAGAGGATCGACGTACGGATTGCGGAGCTTGATCGAACGCGCGAGCACCGGTTCGTTTTCCAGCAACTCGCGTTGCTCCGTGATATTCAGCACGGCTTTTTCCGTCAGACGAAACTCATCCGCAATCCGCGTCATGATTTTTTCGCGCACGCGCTCGTCGACCACCAACGATGAATAAACCCGCGCGATCGACATGTCCGCCTTGCACATCGTGAGCTGCGCATTCGCGATCAGCGTCTGAAAAAACGGCCATTCGCGATACATCTCGCGCAGGAGTTTGATGCCGTCCGGGCCCTGCTGGAGGATCGCGTGCAATCCGCGACCGAGTCCATACCAGCCCGGAAAATTAAACCGGCTTTGCATCCACGAGAACACCCAGGGAATCGCGCGCAAATCCGCCACGCTGAAACTGCCCTTGCGACGGAAAGTCGGCCGCGATCCAAAATTCAAATCGCTGATCTCATCGATCGGCGTGGCCTGCCGCCAGAATTCCAAGAAGTCCGGATCGTCACGGACGCACGATTGATAAGCCGCCAGCGCCGCCGCACTCATCGCTTCCATCGCCGTCACCCAACGCTCGGGCAATTTACGCGCCCCACCCTGCGCCTCATGCGAACCGAGTAACACGCCGTACGCCATTTGCTCGAGCACGCGGTGCGCGAGATCCACGTCATGGTAGCGCGTCGACAACACCTCGCCTTGTTCGGTCACGCGAATCCCGCCGTCCTTCAAGCCAACCGGCTGCGCCAGGATTGCCTTGGCCGCAGGGCCACCGCCGCGTGCGATGCTGCCGCCGCGGCCATGAAAGAGCGTCGCCTTCACCGTGTGTTTTGCACACACGGTCATGATCGCGTCCTGCGCCTGATAAAGCGCCCAGTTCGCCGTCAAATAACCGCAGTCCTTGTTGCTGTCGGAATAGCCGAGCATCACGTGCTGGTGCCGCCCGTTGCGCTTCAATTCCGCCGCATAAACCGGACTGTCGAATAGCCCGCCCAGAATCGCCGGCGCGCGATTGAGATCGTCCAGCGTTTCGAACAGCGGCGCGATCGGCAGATGCACGTCCGCCCACGCCTGCAACAGCTGCACTTCCAGCAAATCCGAAACCTCGTTCGTCATGCTGATGATATAAATTCCGAGCGCATCGGCGCCGTAGTCCTGCTGCGCACGGCGCGCGAGTCGTAGCGGATCGAGCACCACGCGGGCATCGGCGGTCAGCGCCGCCAGCCGGGCTTCGTCCAACGGCTTCGCATTTTTCAACGTGGCGGTCAGCAGCGCGACCTTCTCCGCCTCGCCCAGCGACTCGTAGTCGGCGCGCTGCAGGAGTTCCGCCATGGCCTTCGCGTGCCACGCCGAATGCTGACGCAAATCGAGCCGCGCCATGTTCAACCCAAACACATCGACCTGCGTGATAGCATCCTTGAGTTCTCCCCCGGCCAGCGGCGCGGCCGGACCGCGCAACAGATCGGCCTCGATCTCCTCGAGGATGCCACGGACGTCCGTCGCGGTGACGCGTTCCGTCGGCGAAGCGGCTGGCTCCAGCAGGCTCGCGTCAGCCTGAAGCAACAGTTGCTCGCGCAGACTGCTCAGAATGATGCGGTAGGGTTCACGCGGGTAACGCGCGCCAACGCGACTCATCAACTCGGAGGATTCGCGGCATTTTTCCGCCATGCGCCTGATCGTAGGCGCAAATTCGGCGCGACGGTCCGAGACCGTGATCGACGCCGCGAGTTTCAACAGCACCGCTGAAAGTTTCGTGAGCGCCATGCGGCGGTTCATCTGCAACACTTGCGCGGTCACCTCCGCGGTGACCCCCGGATTGCCATCGCGATCGCCGCCGATCCACGACCCAAACGACAGCCAGCGGCGTGGGGCGCGCACGCTGGGGAAATAACGATTTAACGCGGATTGCAAATCGTCGTGCAACCGGGGCAGCAGTTGAAACAGCGTGCGATCGAAATACCACAACCCCGTGCGCGCCTCGTCGGCGACCTCCGGGCGTTCCGTCCGGCTGCGGTCTGTCAGCCACAGGGAAACGATCTCGCGCTTGATGTCCTCGGGCGCGTGTTGGATTTCCTCCAGCGTGTGGCGGCGCAAAATATCCCCGAGCGTCGCAAGTTTTTCCAGCATCGTGCGGCGCTTCGATTCCGTGGGATGCGCCGTGAACACGAGGTCGATCGCCAGCTGGCTGACCAGCTTCTGCATTTCCGTTTTTGAAACGCCCGCCGCCTTCAGTTCCTTCACCGCGGCCTCGATGGACTCGCGCATCGGTTCGGAAGCGACGCCCGCCGCGAGGTCAAGGCGATGCCGGTGATTGCGCTGTCGCAGCAACTGAATCCGGTAGTTTTCCTCCGCAAGGTTCACCAGTTCGAAATACAAGGTGAAGGCCATCGCCTGATTGAGCGCCTCTTCCGGACTCAACCGGCTGACGGTCTGCGCCAGGGTCCGCGCCGCGGTCGTGTCGCCACTCCGGCTGGCTTTCGCGAGGGTCCGCAGTTTTTCCACCGTCGCGAGCGTCTTTTCACCCTCCAACGCCGCAATGGTGCGCCCAAGCGTGGCGCCCAGACTGCGCACTTCCGCCTGAAGACTCTTGAGTTGATCCGAGGATTTGCTGGTGACCGGCATACGAGCCAGAACTACGCAGGTATTATGCCCGCACGAAAGCGAAATTATACCAGTAATTCCCCGATTGGGGAGATCGGGCGGTAGGGGCCGATGCCCCCATCGGCCTCGGGCTATCATTAGCGATATCCTCACTTATTTAGCCACGAAAAGTCACAAAAATGACGGCTTGGCTTCGGCGAAAATCCCCCGCGCGCCTATAGGCGCCTCAAAACCATGGCGGCCCCCAAAAAATCCTTTGTGACTTTTCGTGGCTATAACCTCTGCCTTCCGACGGTAGGGGCCGTTGCCCCAACGGCCTTGGGCAGGTCGAACGCATTTACCTCACCGCGTTGGCTCGGCGATCACGCGGAGCAGAAGCGTCTTGAGGTCAAGCCGCTCCACCTTTCCTGGAATTCTTGGCCACGAAAAGTCACCAAAAATTCTTGCCGAGGTCCGACAAAAATCCCTCGCGCGCCTATAGGCGCCTCAAAACCATGGCGGCTCCAAAACTCTTTGTGACTTTTGGTGGCTAAAAAATCGATTGGCTTACCTGCCATCCCTATTCGTCTGTAAGCGCAGACCGTGGCTTGGCCTCCCCGGCAAATTAGCATGGAGTCGTCGAAACCTTTTCGGTAGGTTAACGTCCCTTCCCCTCCATGAAACTGAAATCCCCGCCCCTGTTTCTTCTTCCGCTCCTGGCCCTCCTGATTTCCTCCACGAGCAGCACCCTCGCCGCCGACAGCGCGCCCGCCGCCCCCACGAGTCTCACCGCTCCTCCCACGCTCCCCCCGCTGCCCGCACCACTGGGCGTGCCAGCCCCGGCCGCGGCGACGGATGCCCCCTACGCTCCCCAACCCATTCTTCCGGGCGGCGTGGTGATTCCTCTTTTTCCGCCGGATTCTCCTTATTTGAAAGCCGACCGCGTTCGCGAACCCGAAGTCTACTCGATGGGCGCGCCCGGACAAATCGCCTACATCGTCCATATCCATAATCCGTCGATCGAATTCCACCCGGGCAACGGCTCGCTCAACACGGGAGTCGCGGTGATCCTGGCCGCGGGCGGCGGTCACCGGACCTTGAACGTCGGCGGCGAAGGCGCCGATTTCGTCCACTTTTTCGCCAACCACGGCGTCAGCACCATCATCCTCCGCAATCGTCTGCGCAGCGACGGCTACGAGCCCAAGACCGACGGCGTGTACGATGCGTTGCAGGCGCTCAAGCTCGTCCGGGCGCACGCGAAGGACTGGAATCTCGACCCCAATAAAATCGGCATCATCGGCTTCTCCGCCGGCGCCGAACTCGCCGCCGCTGCGACACTGCAATGGGCGGAATTCGACCAGAAAAACGACGTGCCCACCAATCCGCTCGCGAAAATTTCCTCCCGGCCCGATTTCGCCGGTATCATTTACCCGGGCCCGTCCCCGTTCGCCCGCGGCGGTACGCCTGTCATCCCGCGCGACGCGCCTCCCGCCTTCATCACGTCCGCCGGCTGGGGCGATTGGATTCACGCCGTGTGGGCCAACGAATATTTCACCGCCTTGCTGAACGACAGCGTGCCGAATGTGGAAATGCACATCTACGCCCGCGGCCATCATCCGGGCGATAAGGTCGGACCCGACGAACCGCCCTCCACCGGTGGCCTGACCAATCGCGGTTTCATCGCCTACGGCACCTGGCCGGAACGGTTCATCGACTGGTTCCGCGACCTCGGCTTCCTTGGCAAACCCGGAGTGGAGACGCAAGCCGCCAAGGACGTCGCCGCGAACATCAACCGCCAAAAACGCAGCGCGTTACCTCCTCCGCCCAAAGTAACTCCCGCCGCGCCCGGCGCAACGCCACCACCCGCGACGAAATAAGAGGTAGGGCGGATTATCCCTAATCCGCCGCTCAGGATCTCCATCGCGAATCAAATCGGCGATCAGGGAAAATTTATCGATCACTCCATCTGTGGGCGGGGTGCCCTCACCCCGCGTCCTCCTTCACTCTTCGCACCTCCCTTGCCCCGCCCGCTTCCCCCTCCCTCCCACTGCGCCAACTGCGGCGCGAACATCCCGCCGAAAAGCGCGGCCTGCCCCGAATGCGGCGCCGACGAACGCACCGGCTGGCGCGAGCAGGACATCTACGACGGCCTGGATTTGCCCGACGATCCCGACGAGATTTCAAAAAATCCCCAACGGACAAAATCAACCGCTGTTTGGAAAATAACCGGCCTGATCCTCGCGGCATTTACGATCTACCTGATCCTGCGAGGTCACTAGAGCGTTTGATGTCGGGTGATCTCTGAGGTGGAACGCGACCTCCGGGCGCGTTTTGGAGAATCGTTAACGCCGTCCCTCACCCTGTAGGCGGGGTGCCCTCATC
>JBEHXD010000440.1:0-5015 GCA_048498875.1 Verrucomicrobiota bacterium | reverse complement strand
TGTCCAGGTGTTCAGTCCCGCCTGCGAGCGCCTGTTCGGCTATCAGCCCGACGAGGGCATCGGCCCCTACCGTTGAATTACCCAACTCTGTTTTTTCAACGGCGTCCGCTTCTGTGGACGCCGTTTTTGTTTTGAGATTTGTGAGTTTTGTGAGCGCGAGGCTTGACGGATAAAATGATTGTGCCGTGTTAGGGCCAGCGACGCACGCATGCACGGAATCGATTTCATTAAAGACCTCGCGGTGGTGATGTTGGTGGCAGGGCTGGTGGGCTGGGCCTGTCACCGGATCGGCCTGTCCGTAGTCGTCGGCTACCTCGTTGCGGGCATGGTGATTGGGCCCTACACGCCGCCTTTTACTCTCGTTTCGGGACCGGAGAACATCGATACGCTGGCCCAGGTTGGGTTGATCTTTTTGATGTTCTCCATCGGCATGGGCTTGAGTCTGAGAAAACTCCGGCGATTGGGTCTGTCGCTGCTGGTCGCCACCTTTACCGGTGCCATTCTGATGTACAACCTCACCCGGGTGTTGGGTGCGGCGATGGATTGGACCTCGGTGCAAACCGCCTTTTTGGCGGCGATGCTGATGGTTTCCAGCTCGGCGATCATCAGCAAGACCTTGCAGGAAGTGGGCGCGACCCACGAGAAATCCGGCCAGCTCGCGATGGGGGTGTCGGTGCTCGAGGACGTGGTCGCGATTGTGATGCTCACGATCCTCAATTCGCTCGTGCAGATCGGCGGGGCAAAGGCATCCGTCGGCTCCACCCTCGGGTTGCTCGGGGCATTTATCACACTGGCGGGCATTGGCGGCATGTTGACCGTGCCCTGGCTGCTCAAGAAGATGAGCCTCAGCGCCGGCGAGGAGCTGCCGACCATCGTGGTGGCCGGACTGCTTTTCGTGCTGGCGTTCCTGGCGGACCGCGCGGGATTTTCCCTCGCGCTGGGCGCCTTCATGCTCGGGGCGATCGTCGCGGAGACGCCGCACAAGACGCAGGTCGGGCGCGCGTTTGAAGGCATGCGCGACGTATTCAGCGCGGTGTTTTTCGTTTCGATCGGGATGTTGATCGACCTGAAGGCGGTGTTGGATTCCTGGCTTCTGATCGTCGGAGTGGCGGCATTTGTCCTGGTGGCGCGACCCTTCGCCGTAACGCTCGGGATGCTGGTGATCGGCGGATCGACGAAGGAATCGCTGCGCGTGGGACTTTCGGTGACGCCGCTGGGCGAATTTTCGTTCATCATCGCGCAACTCGGCGTGGCTTCGGGCGCGGTGCCGTCGAGATTCCAGGCACTCGCGGTGGGCGTTTCCCTGATCACGACGCTGGTGGCGCCGCAGTTGATCAAGCATTCGGAGGTGATCAGTGAGAAAATTGCCTCGCGGCAGCCCCGGTGGCTGGCGACGTGGGAGGAATATTATCACCGGCTGCTGGAGCGTCTGCAGCAGCGCCAGCAGAAGAACGTGCTCTGGCAACTGAGCAAGAAACGCGTGATCCAGATTGCCGTGGAAATCCTGCTGGTGACCGGCCTGATGGTGTTTTCCGAGCAAATGTTTAACCTGGTGCGCGATTATCTGCCGGTGGACCGCACGGTGCCGCGAGGGGCGGAGTTGATTTTCTGGAGCGTACTGGTGCTGGTGGCGCTGGCTCCGGTGGTCGCGATCTGGCGGAATATTTCCGCGCTGTCGCTGCTTTACGCGCAGGTCAGCACGTCGGGACATCCAAAGGGAGCCCAACTGGCTCCGATCGTGGAGGCGGGCTTGAAGGCCGGCGCGGCGCTGTTGCTGGCGCTGTGGCTGGCGGCGATTCTCCCGATCAACGGCATGGCCCGCTGGCTGCCGCTCGCGGCGATCGGGCTGGTGCTGGTGGCGTTCGTGCTGTTGCGGCGGCGGCTGATTTACTGGCACAGCGTGCTCGAGGTGGAATTGCAGGAACGTTTTGAAGAGGAGCACAAGTTCACGGTGTCGGCGGCGCCGTGGCTGGCGGCCCACAGCGATTGGAATCTCACGCTGACGGACTGCATCCTGCCCGATCTCGCCGATTGTCGCGGGCGGACTCTGGGCGAACTCGCGTTGCGCTCGAAATTTGGCTGCACCGTGGCGGGGATCGATCGCCAGGGGGTGATGGTGGGTAATCCGACGCGCGAGATGGTGCTTTATCCCCGCGACAAGGTGCTGTTGCTCGGCAATAACGAGCAGGTGGCGGCCGGGAAGGACTTTTTGCAACAGGCGTCCGGCGCCCCGATTGTTTCCAACTTCGATGAAGTCCGCATGGAGTCGATCCAACTGCCGCCCGGCAGCGAACTCTACGGCCGTACTCTGATCGAACTCGCGTTGAGTACCAAGTACGGCGTGCAAGTGGCCGGCATCAACCGCCATGGCATGCGCATGCTGAACCCCGGTGGCACCGAGAAATTACTGGAAGGCGACGATCTGCTGTTGCTCGGCAGCCCGGACCAACTGGCCGCGTTCAAGATCGGTTCGCAGGGGCAGACGAAGGGTGGGTGAGAGGGAGGGAGGACTTGCGGTGCCTGTTCCGGGGTAGGGGCCGATGCCCTCATCGGCCTTCAGGACCTGCGAAACCGCAACCTATTCTGAGGCGGTTTCAACCATCGTTCGTCCAGGAATTTTTCAGGTATATTGGCTCATCGCCATTCAGCGCAAAATTCTCGACCATATCCCGCCCTCATTCGTTGGTAATAGCGCGTGGTTTTTCATCACCATTTGCTGTCGGCCCAAGGGCCTTAATCAGATTTGTTTTCCCGCGATTTCCGAAGTGCTGCTGGAGGATGCCGCTTTTTATCACACGGAAGGGAGGTGGTATCTGAATATTTTTCTGCTCATGCCGGATCACGTACACCTGATCGCGGCCTTCCCGACGGATGGTGAAATGTCGAAAATCATTGGGAGCTGGAAGCGACTAACTGCACGAAGAGCCGGAATCAGCTGGCAGAGAAATTATTTCGATCATCGAATCCGGGCTGACGAGGGACTCGAACAGAAGGTGGAATATGTCAGACAAAATCCGGTGCGTGCAGGGTTGGTTAAACGTCAGGAGGATTGGCCGTATTTTTGGGAGCAGCGGGAATCCTGAAGGCCGATGAGGGCATCGGCCCCTACCGTCGGATTTCGAACCTCAAACAAAAAAGCGCATCCTCTGGGATGCGCTTGGAGGGTGATCCGGGCGACGTCATCGTCATCCGGATACTTGACCGATTACCGTGCCTTCTCAGTTATTCCCAGGCTTCGAGCCGGACTCGGACTTTTTCGAGCTCTTGTCGTCTTCGTCGCCTTCCTTCGAGGCTTTCTTGAATTCACGGACGGATTCGCCGAGGCCCTTGGCCAGTTGAGGCAGCTTGGCGCCGCCGAAGAGCAGAAGAATGATCACCAAAATGATCATCAGTTCCGGGCCGCCGAGGCCGAAGATACCGGCGATTAAGAGGGAAGTGGACATGGGAGCAGGCTAGATTCGAGGGTTGGCAAGTAAAGGTCGAAAGGGACCTCAGTCTTGAGGGAAAAGGGCTTTGCCGAGCGGGCCGCCCTGTTTGATGAACTGCGGTGGAATCAACGGCGGTTTCTTGAGCAGGTTCTGCGGATTGTCGATCTGCTCGGCGTCGAAGAAACCGTGCAACTGACGGATGCGGGTCGGGTGACGCATCTTGCGCAACGCCTTCGCTTCAATCTGGCGGATGCGCTCGCGGGTGACTTTGAACTGCTTGCCAACTTCCTCGAGCGTGCGGCTGTAGCCGTCGACCAGACCGAAGCGCAGCGTGAGCACGCGGCGTTCGCGTTCGGTGAGGGAATCCAGCACGTCCATGATCTTTTCGCGCAGGAGCGAGAACGCCGTCATGTCGTAGGGATTGTCCGCGGATTTGTCTTCGATGAAATCGCCGAAGCTGGTGTCGTCGCCGTCGCCGACCGGAGACTGCAGCGAGATGGGCTGTTGCGCCATCTTCATGATCTGCTGGACGCGCTCGACCGGCAGATTCATTTCCTCCGCGACTTCCTCGGGGGTCGGTTCGTGGCCGAATTCCTGGAGCAGTTGCTTCTGCACCTGCATGACCTTGTTCAAGGTCTCGATCATGTGCACCGGGATGCGGATGGTGCGCGCCTGGTCGGCGATCGAGCGGGTGATCGCCTGGCGGATCCACCACGTGGCGTAGGTCGAGAATTTATAGCCGCGGCGGTATTCGAACTTTTCGACGGCCTTCATCAGGCCCATGTTGCCTTCCTGGATGAGGTCGAGGAACGAGAGACCGCGGTTCGTGTATTTTTTCGCGATCGAGATCACGAGACGCAGGTTCGCCTCCACCATCTCGGTCTTCGCCTGGTGTGCTTCACGGATGAAACCGCGGGCGGTCTTCAGCGTGCTCGTCATCGCCTCGGGCGTGATGCGCATCTCGCTCTCGAGCTGCTTGAGCTTTGCGTGGACGACCTTCACGTCGATCGTGACGTCCTTCTTCGACTTCGGGTGCTTGGCGCGATGCAGGTCGTGGAAACACTTTTCGACTTCCTGGATCTTCGGGCGCAGCTCGAGGAGGAAATCCTCGAACACCTTCAGCTTGAAGTAGTATTTGACGTAGCACTGGCGCAGGACGTTGTCGCGTTTCTTGAAACGGACCATCGCGTTCTTGCGCGATTTCTCGTCGCGCGCCTTCTGGATGTCGGCCCACGCCTCGGTGGCGACGACGTCGTTGCTGCGGGTGGTCTCGACGAGCTTCTGCAGATTCTTGAAATAGATTTCGCGGCTCTCGATTTTTTTGTCGATGACGAGACGGTCGAAACGCTCCGTGCGCAGCAGCAGTTTTTCGCCGAGATCGGAAAGGTGTTTTCCGACGGGACCGAGCGCGAAGAGCGCGGACAGTGCGTTCATTTCCGCGGTCTCGATGCGCTTGGAAATTTCGACTTCCTGCTCGCGCGTCAGCAGCGGGACCTGGCCCATCTGCTTGAGGTACATCCGGACCGGGTCGTCGAGGATGTCGTTGTTCGACGTGCGGGATTCCTCTTCCTCGGCCTCTTCCTGGCG
>JBEHXD010000439.1:0-5018 GCA_048498875.1 Verrucomicrobiota bacterium | reverse complement strand
CTGCTGGTGAGCTGCACCGCGCCGGCCGCGGCGGCGCCGACGCCGACCAGGATCTGCCCGGAGCTGCTGCGCAGGGCGAAGTCGCCGCTGCCGTGGAAGCTGCCCACGCCGCCGTTGGCCGCGAAGGCGCTGGCGTCGATGCTGACGTCGCCGGTGCCGGTGTCCACCGCACCCTGGAACACCACCTGGCCGCCGCCGTCGACGATCAGCTGGGCGCCATTGCGCAGCGTCAGCGGGCCGTTGAAGGTGACAGTGCCGGTGGCGTGGATGACGAGGTCGCCGTCCAGCGTGACGGCGCCGTCGAAGCGCACGTCGTCGGCGTCCGCGATCTGCAGGCCGTCGAGGTCGCTCACCGCGCCGCCGAAGCGCACGTCGCCGCCGTTGGCATCGAGCTGCAGCGTGTCGGCCGCGCCGGCGTTGCCGCGGACTGCCTGCGCGAACACCAGGTCGCCGCCCGCGCCGCCGGCATTGGCCGTCAGGCTGTTGGCGCCGGTGAGCACCAGCTGGTCGTCCATCTGCAGGCCGCGCTGCAGCGTCACGGTGGTGTCCACGAAGGTATCAACTCGACGCAATTGTTACGGAATGGCCGGGCCACCGCCATGCTTGCCCGCCTGACTTTTCCGTTTGCCGCCCTCCTTGTGATGGCGGGACCGCTGATCGCGCAGGACAGTGGGATCACGGGAAGGATTGAAGGCGACAGCTACGTGTCGCCGACCGGGGAATTCAAACTGCAGATGCCGGTCCTGCCGGAACTCGGTGGCACGATCGTCGACACCGAAAATGTCGTCACCTTCAGCGACAGCTATAACACGCACATCAGCGTGGCCTGCTTCGAACTGGATGCGGCGCAGAAATGGGAGCTCGATACCCGCGGCCTGCGCGACTACCTGCTGTATTTTTTTGAAAATTTTGTGCTGGCCGATTTCAAGGCGCGTTTTCCGAAATCCAGCATCGAGAGCGCCCGCTTCATGCCCGACCTTCAGGGTGGCACCATGATCACCTTCGCCCTGTTGCCCGGAGGTTCCTATTTTGAAACGAAGAACCGGGTCGGCGACGATCCCCCCATGGATCCCGTGACAGCGAAACGCGGAACCATGCTCTTTGTCCGCGCCCGGCACATCTACGTCATCAGCACCGAACTCGCGGAGCGTGCCACCCAGCGCAGCACCTACAAGCGGACGGTGGAACAGGAGAACCAGCTTCTCACCGAACGGCTCACCGTCCTCCTAGGACGCTTTACGTTCACCGACGCCAAACCGCGCACGCCGTAGCCTGGGACATGAACGAAGCCTACGAGGAACTCATTTCCGGACAGCGCGTGCAACGCCGCAGTCCCACGCCGGAGCATGAGACATTGGTCGCCCGCCTGCACCGGCTCGCAGCCCAAAGCCTGCCGCTGAATTCCACCCTGCGCCTGCTCGGACCGCGCGCCGAACTCGAACTCGACGGGCATTCGGTCCTGCGGCCCGACCTCGCCATCGTGCAAATGCGTCCTTCCGTCGACGGCAGCCGGCGCGTTCAGCTCTACCTCGTCGCCGAGGTGCTCCAGGCCGGCGATCATCACGTCGACACGGTCGCCAAAAAACAAATCTGGAGCGATGGATTGCTGCCCCGGCTGTGGATCGTCGATCCGCGCTATTTCAATGTCGAAGTCTACGGCTGCGGCGAACACGGCTTTACGCTGTTGGAAATTCTGGCCAACCAGCAGTGCCTGACCGATCCGCATCTGCCCGGTTTTCGTCCGACCCTTCCCGAGCTGTTTGCCGGCAGTTGACCGATCGCATTTTGCCGGTGAAAAAATCCGGCCGTTTCCTCCTGTGAACAACCTGCCGCATCCACCCCGACTCCTGGCCATTTCCGGCAGTTTGCGCGCGGGTTCGTCGAACGCCGCGCTCCTCGAAGCCACCACCCGGCTTTTTCCCGCGCCGGTAACAGTGGAATTTTATCGGGGCCTCGATTTGCTGCCCCACTTCAACCCCGACCGCGAGCAGGAGGCGATTGCGAGTGTGGACAGTCTCCGGACGAAAATCCGCGACGCCGACGGGATCCTGATTTGCAGTCCCGAGTATGCGCGCGGCGTGCCCGGTGCCCTGAAAAATGCGCTCGATTGGCTCGTGGGCGGCATCGAAATCGTCGGCAAACCCGTGGCCCTGATCAATGCGTCGCCTCATTCGACCCACGCCCACGCGGCCCTCGTCACGATTCTCGAAACGATGTCCGCAAAGGTAATCCGCGATGCCTCGATCACGGTGCCGCTGCGTGGCCGGAAACTGCCGCCCCATGGCATCTCCGAAGATCCCGAGATCACCGATGCCTTGCGGGGTGCCATGGGCGCGTTAATTCGCGCGATGGCTGGCTGAAAACCGCTGCGAGCGGGCGTCGAGACCGCGATTTTTCGGGCAGGTTTGCCAAAATTTTTTATGACAAAGGGGCTCGTCTTTGCCCTGCGGAACGGCTTGCTCTTGCCGCTGTGAACAAACGCGCGCTTCTCGATCGAATCATCGCCCGGCTCCAATCCGAGCTGACCATGCTCACCCAGGCGGCGCTCTCGACCCACGCGGAGGCGACCGACGAGGAAAACAAGGCCGAGGACAAGTATGACACGCGCGGACTCGAAGCTTCCTATCTTGCGATCGGCCAATCCAAGGCCGCCGAGGAAGCCGCGCAGGCCGTGGCCCAATTCACCGCCCTGGCAGTCAGGGATTTTGGCCCCGCCGAACCGGTGAGTCTCGGTGCCTTGATCGCGCTGGAAACCAATGGACGCTCCGCTTACTATTTAATGGGACCGCGCGCCGGCGGGACGGAAATCGACCACGACGGGAAAACCGTAATGGTGATCACACCCCAATCCCCGCTCGGCCGGCAGCTCATGGGACGAACCCAGGGCGCCACCCTCTCGCTTGATCTCGGCGGAAAACGCACGCCGCAGCTCGTGGCCAGCGTGTCGTAGACCAGGCTCGTCCTGCAGACGAATCCGGCGATCTCCGGTTACCTCCGGCCGAAAATTTTTCCGGTCAGCAGCATTGGTAATATTCCCAATGCCCGGATGTGATGGAATACCTGATTTTATGCCCGCCGACAGGGCGGTGTAACCGCTCGACAGCACCGCGCGTCGCAAGCAAAAGTGAATAGTGAACCAAATATTCAGCGTTCATCCGGCGAGGCCCTTCGCACCCGGATCCTCGACGCCGCCCGCGATCTGTTCCTGCGCTTTGGCTACCCCAAAACCTCCATGCAGGAAATTGCCGGGGCCTGTGAAATGTCGGCCGCCAATCTCTACCGCTACTATGATGGCAAGCTCGCCATTGGCCTTGCCGTCGCGGCCCGCGAGCAGGCCGGGACACTCGCCACGTGCGATCTCGCGGTTCAAGCCGCCGGGTTCAAGACCACGGAACGTCTTACCGCCCTTTTCCATGGCATCATCGATGCCACGCGCCGGAAAATGAAAAAAGCGCCGCAGCTCTTCGAACTCGACATGCTGGTAACCCGCGAAAATCCCGCCGTACGCCAACGCTTCCTGAGCGAGATCGAGAACCGGGTGCTGGCCATTTTGACCGCGGAAAATCCGGCCTCCCCCGACGATATAAAATCGCGTGGAAAAATGATTCTCATGGCGAGCGCCCCTTTCCTCCTCCCGTGGATGCTGCTGAACGAACCTTTCGGCGATCCCCGTTCGATGGTCGAACCGCTCATTCGCTCACTCGTCGCCGGCACCGGCGAATCCGCTGCCGGAGGAGTTCGTTCCGACTCGCTTCGCCCGTTTGCTGCTTCCCTGCGCCGGCGAACCCGCGCCATCTGAGCCCTGTTTCCCAACACTTCATCCCTCATTTCCATGGCTACGCAAATTTCTCCCTCACCGCTTCCGCCAGCCCGATCGCAAGGTCCCCGTTCCCGCGAGTATCCCCGGCGCCGCTGGGTCAAATGGGTGCTGGTCCTCGGCGTCGTCGCCGCGGTGGCCTGCGCGATTTTCTTCCGCGCCGAACGTCCGGCGACCGCGGGCGGACCGGGCGGCGGGCGCTTCAGTCGTGACAACAGCCGGCCGATGCCGATTTCCGCGGAACCCTCGCGCAAGACCAACCTCGACGTGCGCGCGGTCGCGCTTGGCACCGTCACCCCGGTGAACACCATCACGGTGCGCAGTCGCGTCGATGGCGAATTGCAAAAGATCTTTTTCGAGGAGGGAAAGAACATCGAGGCCGGCGCTCCCCTCGCGGAAATTGATCCGCGGCCGTTCGAGGTGCAGAAGCTGCAGAGCGAAGCCCAGCTCGCGAAGGACAAGGCGCTCCTCGACAACGCCCGCGTGGATCTGGACCGTTTCCAGACCCTGCTTGACCAGGATTCCGTCGCCAAACAACAGGTGGACACCCAGGCCGCGCTCGTCCGCCAATATGAAGCCGCGATCAAGGTCGATCAGGCCGCGATTGAAAGCTCCCAGCTTCAACTGAACTACGCGCACATCACCGCTCCGATCGCCGGCCGCATCGGCCTCCGGTTTGTCGACGTGGGCAACATCGTTCATTCGTCCGACGCCAACGGCATCGCCGTGATCACCCAGCTTCACCCGATCACGGTGTTGTTTTCAATTCCCCAAGACGACGTCCCGAAAGTGATGAAACGATTCTCCTCCGGCGACACCATGACGGTCGAAGCATTCGACCGCGGCGGCCGCACGCTGCTCGCCACGGGCAAATTGGTGACCGTCGACAACCAGATCGATGCCACCACCGGCACCGTCAAGTTGCGCGCCGAATTTCCCAACACCGACGAGACGCTGTTTCCCAACCAGTTTGTGAACGTTCAGCTGCTGGTTGAACAGTTAACTGACGTGACCGTCGTCCCCACTGCGGCCGTGCAACGCGGCACCGCCGGGACTTTCGTTTACGTCGTCGGCTCCGACAACACCGTGTCGGTCCATCCCGTCGAGACGGGTCCCTCGGACAAGGGCATGATCGTGGTGACAAAGGGCATCACTCCCGGACAGGTCGTCGTGACTGATGGCGTCGACAAGTTGCGTGAAG
>JBEHXD010000438.1:0-5036 GCA_048498875.1 Verrucomicrobiota bacterium | reverse complement strand
AAGCCCGCCCGGAGGTCGGGCTCCACCCGCAAATCATTCAATCCATTCGCGTTATTTGCAGGCGACAAGGCAAGGCCGTTGGGGGCAACGGCCCCTACCGGTTTTATGCGAGCGTGAAGATTTATGGTTTGGCGGGAACGACTTCGCGGCCCTTGTCGGAGAGAAACCCATCGAGCGGTGCGGCGGGAAGCGCGCGCAGGCCGGTCGTAACGATCTCGGCGTTCAGATTGGCGCCGGCTTTTGAGGTGTGAGTGTTTTTGTCGGCGAACATCGGTTCAACCTGGGCTTCGCCCATCGTATCGTAACGGCCGGCGATGAGTTCATTGAGGTCCACGAAGCCCACATTTTCCTGCTGGGCCACCTGTCTGGCCCAACCGCCATAACTTTCGTTGGCCCGGGCGACCTTGCCATTCTCCCAGGTTTTGCGGGGAATGGGTGAACAAACGATGGGAGTTGCGCCGGCCGCCCTGGCTTCGCGAATGAACTTTCGGAGGTACCACCCGTAGCTGTGCACGATCTCGTGCTGCTTGGTGAGAATGTTATCGATCTCCTCGGTCTCTTCACCCGTTCCCTTGAGGGTGCCGCGGGCGCGGGAATTATCGTTCACGGGGCTCGCGTCGTTGTGGCCGAATTGCATCACCACAAAATCGCCGGGCTTGATCAGCGTCAAAGCGCGCTCCCAATGGCCTTGGGTGAGAAACGTGCGGCTGCTCAGCCCGCCCACGGCGCGATTCACCACGTTGATTTTGGCCGGATCAAAAAAGTTTCCGAGCGAATCGCCCCAACCCCATTGGCCATCGCTGCCGTCGCCACGGCCATTGCGCACGGTCGAATCGCCGATCAGGACGACGGACGGCAGAGCAGGATTCGCGGGCTCGGGCAGATTCAACCAGCCGATATGATCCGCTTCGACTGCTTCGCCTTTTGGCGAAAGAAAAGCGGTGAACGGTCCCTTTCTCAGTCCCTTGAGTCCGGCGACGACACTTGCTGCCTCAAAATCGGCGCCCTTGGTGTTGGAATGAGTGTGGTCGGTACCAAAGTACTCGTGGGTCTTTTCCTTGCCGAAGGATTGAAATTGGTCCGCGACGATTCGCGAAACATCGATGAAGTCGAGAGACGCATTTTGCGCGAGCTCGCGATCCCACGCGCGATAGTTGCCGGAGCCGCGTTCGATTTTCCCGTCTTTCCAGATGTCACGCGCCGTGAGGGAAAGAATGATCGGCGTGGCCTTCCTGGCCTTAACGTCGGCGATCATTTTCCGGATGTACCAGCCGAACGTGTGCACGGTTTCGTGTTTTTTGGTCAGCACGTTGTCGATTTCCTGCGACTCTTCGCCCAGTCCGGGAATCGAGCCGCGGGCGCGCAGCGGGCGGTCCGATCCGGGTGGCTCCTCGTTCAGTGCGCCGGCGTCGTTGTGGCCGAATTGAATGAGCACATAGTCGCCCGCCTTTAACTCCGCGAGGAGCTGGTCCCAAAGACCCTCCGTGATAAACGTGCGGCTGCTGCGTCCGCCCCGGGCGTGATTGGCAATGTTGACCTTGTTGGCATCGAAATAGTCGACGAACGGCACGCCCCAACCTTGGGTTGGATTGCCGTTGTTCTTTGCGGCGGTGGAATCTCCTGCGATGAAAATTGTCGGGAGGGAAGGATTCAACGCGTTGACGGTCGCGACAGGGTTGGCGGTGAGGTCGGGCGCGGGGGTGGGCGATTGTGCGGAGAGCGCGAGAGGAAAAAACAACGCAATGAGGGACAGTGCAGGGCGCATGGGTTATCGGGCTTTCGCGATTTCGACCGCGTACGTGTGGGTGGTGGCTTTTTTGCCGTCGCCGGGATTGGAATCAAAGTTACCGCTGAAAATAATCCATTTGCCGTCGGGCGTGAACGTGAGGTTCGGTTCGACGCCGGTTTCCTTGCTGTAGCTGTGATGCGCCATGGTGACGAGCCGCTCGGCTTTGAACACGCCGGTATCGATTAAGTCCTTCTTATCGCGGAATGAATTTCCGCGAACCATGGCGGGTCGGAACAGGTAGATCCACTGTCCGTTTCCAGGCGGATCGAGTTTTTCGCCGTCGGCGGTTCGGGCCGCGACGCTTCCGGCACCGCCGCCGTCACCGGCGAACAGCTTCCCATCGGGGGAAATGTTGTAGTGTACCGACCATTCCTGCCTCTGGAGATTGTACCAGGTGCGGTGTCCCGTCGCGAGATCCACGCCCGCTAGCCAGAACACGGCGCTGCGCGGCGTCTGCAGATCATACCAGACCGTTTTTCCGTCGGCGCTGAAAAATTCGTGCCCTTCGATTTCCATGTTCATGGTCCGCTCGTGCAGGAGCCGCGCCGGTCCGCCATCGGCGCGGATGGTCCACGTGCGATCGTTGAAGTGCCACGGACCCTCGTGACAAAACAGGATTTGCTGCGGGTCGGTGGGCGAGCATTGCAGATGATTGGTCCAATCGTTTTCGCGATGGAGCACCTTGAATTCACCGGTCTTGGTGTTGACTGTGTAAATCATCTTGGGTGTTCCCGCCGCCCAATTCGCCATGAGCGTGCCGCCGTCGCCGTGTGCCGGCGGTTCGCGCGGAATTGTTTTTCCGTCCGGATCGGGCGCGATGCCTACGAGCAGCGATTCGTCGCAGTTGATTGCGAATTGTCCGCCGCGGCCCTGGGCCTGAGGGGGAAGCTTCGCCACTTCACGGACGGCCTTGGTATCGATGTGCACCGCCATGAGCGCGGTATGCTCGGGATTCAGATAGTACACCTCGCGAGTTCTCCAGGCCGTGGCAATGGGCGCGGCGTTGGGCAACAGCAGCTCGAATTTCGGCGGCGAGACGCCGAGCGTTTTCAGGTCCACGATGCCAATGCCGCCTGCGCCACGAATAACCACCTTGTCGCCTTCGGGCGTGTAGCCGTGCTGGTGAAAATACAGACTGCCTCCTCCGCTGTCGGGAGAGAGACGAATTACACGGTGTCCCGTTTCGGGATCAATCCAGTCCGATCGCAGCGCGTCGGCCGCCTGGCTGGCTATGGTGAGAACCATGAAGTAAAAGTACAACCGGAGCGGAACAGGCATCGCGGGGAACAGGGAGCGGAGGAGGGGCATGGCGGTCGTGACGACACGCACGGACCCGGAGGTTACGATCAGTGCCTCGAATGTTGAGGTTCGCAAAACCTGACAGTTGGAATTCCGGAAGACAGCCGTGTCGAAGCTCAGGATGATCCGGGTGCGGGAGCCAGATTGCCGCTGGCCACGGCGTCATTGATCATGGCGACTGCGTATTCCCAGAGGGCGCGAGAGCCGTCGGCGACGTGGGCGTTGCGGGCGAGCACGCGATCCTGGGTGATGCCATGTTTCTGCCACGCGTGGCCCTGGGTCAGGCAATTGAGCAGCATCGGATGAAACCGGTCACAGGCCGCGGCGAAACGCGCCTCAGGGGTTTTCTTTTCCTCAAATTCATCCCAGAGCGCACGGAACTCGGCGGTCTGGTCAGGTGGCAGCAGGCCGAAAATTCGCGTGGCGGCGCGCGCCTCGCGCTCATGTTGATCAGCCATGTTTTTCGTGTCGTAGGCGAAGGTGTCGCCGGCGTCGATCTCGACCAGGTCGTGGATCAGCACCATTTTCAGTACGCGGAGCACGTCGAGTGGCTGGTGGTTGGAATGCTCGGCCAGCACGATGATCATCAGGGCGAAATGCCACGAATGTTCGGCGCTGTTTTCGGCCCGGCGACTTTGGGTCACCAGCGTCTGCCGGAAAACTTCCTTCAGTTTGTCGACTTCGGCGATGAACGCGATTTGTCGCTGCAGACGTTCGGCCGCGGAAAGGGGAGAGGGATTCACCACGCGTTCACGGAAAACCGGCGAAGCAAAAAGCGCAACCGGCTTTGCGTGATCCCGGAATTTTGCCCACGAAACACACGAAAAGACTCGAAAGCCAGACGACAGAATCCAGGTTTTAGGATGTGCGAATTGCGAAAACGCGTCCGTAAGTCGCGTGCCACCCAGGGGTGGAGGAGATTGCGCTGAGGGCCTGCCTTCAGTGCGCTGTCTGCGGCGATTCGGGTTTCTTGAGCAACGGCGCAAGCAGGCGCACCCAAATCGCGTAGCCGTCGTGATTCATGTGCAGCATGTCCTCACGGAATAATTCCGGACGGGGTTTCCCGTTGGCGTCCAGCATGGCGGGGTAAATATCAAGAAAGGTCAGCAGCGGATCCTTCGCACAGGTTTCGGCAATGAGCGCATTGCCGCGCTGGGCATTCTCGTGCTCCGCCCAGCGCGACGGGCTGGGTTTCATCGAAATATAGATCAAGCGGGCTTTCGGCAGAGCGGCGTGAAGTTTCTCGCGAAAGGCATTGAAATCGGCGGCAACTTTTTCCGGCGCAACCCCGCCGTGAATGTCATTTTCCCCGGCGTACAGCACGACGGTGTCGGGTTGGTAGGCAGCGACAATCCGATCGAAATAAAACACGCTGTCGGCCAGCTCCGAGCCGCCAAATCCGCGACGAATCACGGGCAGACCTGGAAAGTCCTGCTCGAGCGTGGACCAAAATCGGATCGAGGAGCTGCCGACAAAAACGATTCCGTGCGAGGCCGGCGGATGTTCAGCATCGGATTTGGTGAGCGTGTCGATCGCCGCAGTCCATTCGGCGGGATTGGCGCGCAGCGATGCGAGTGACGCGAAGAGGGCCAGCGATAAAACCAAAATAGCCGGTCGGAGTGACCGGCGGGAGCGGGGTAGGCGAGTCATCATATCGAAAGATTACAGACGTTCCTGAAAGGACAATGTTTCCCGGGTTGCGAATGAGAGAATCACCGTGATCGGGCTCGATGACATCACGTTATGGGCGGATGGAGAGTAAAATTTGCCAAGGATACGGACGTGGCTATCGAACAGGCATGCCCAAGCTGCAAGATCCCCTTCGTGTCGGTGCGTTGACGCTACCGAACCGCATTATCATGGCTCCGTTGACGCGCTGTCGCGCCGGGGCCGGTCGTGTGCCGACCGATCTCATGGTGGAGTATTATGTGCAGCGGGCGTCAGCGGG
>JBEHXD010000437.1:0-5049 GCA_048498875.1 Verrucomicrobiota bacterium | reverse complement strand
CAAATTATCATGAGCCGTAAATCTCTCGTTTATGCTTCGCTGGCCGCCATGGCCGGTTCGGATTTCGCCCAGCTCGGTGTCGACACCGGTGGGCATAATCCTGTCGGTTTGATCTGCGCCGCAAATGAAGCGCGCTTCACCGCTTCCCACTACTCGGAACCGCTCACCGCCTACACGGTTGGTTGGACCGATCCCGAGGCCGTCGATCAACTTCTTGAGGACTTGTTTCCCTCCGTCGAAGTTGGCCGTCGCTTCGAATTCAAGAAGGCAGACAACGCGGAGGAGTTTTTCTCCGAGGTCGAAGACATTCGCGCCATCGGTTCCCCCTTCAAAAAGGTGGAGTACAAGGGCAGTTCGGTGAACGAAAAGACCCACAACAAAGGTCTCACCATCACGATCGACAAGGACGATGTCGTGGGGGACAACTTCCGCGAGGTGGCGGTCGGTCGCCTCATGCGGCGCTTGCTCCGCAATGATCTTCGTCGCGCCCTGGCACTTCTCGATGCCGCTTCGACCAACACCGGAGTAATCTTCTCCACGGCGACGAATCCGGATGGTTTTATCCGTGCCGCTTTGAAGGCCGGCACCGATGCTTCCGGCATTCGTCCCAACATCGTGGCGATCGGTGAAGCCGCCAACGATCTGCGGTCGGACTCTTACGAGGGCCAGAATACTCCTTACGCCGGCCGCGCCGCCGCCATGACGCAGGTCGAACTCGCCGCGAAGTTGATGGTCGACTTGGTGAAAGTCGTAAAGGCTCGCTACCAAAGCACCGCCACGGCGAAAGCGGCAGTCGTTGCCAGCGTGATCTACTGCTATCTTGCGCTCAAAGGCGCGGGCAAGGACGACCCGACGAATGTGAAGCGTTTCGTCACACCGTGCACCGGTGGTCGGTTCGGCGTCTACGTCAACGAGCGCGACAAGTTCGTCGACGTCTCCGTGGAGCACTACTCGAACACGGTCATTACGAGCACGCTCGGGATCCGCAAGCTGACGGCCACCGCCAGCTAAGCCACGTCCGAACTTCAACGCTCAATCCCATGGCTAAATCATCCAAAGATTACTTCAACGAACTGGTCGATGCAAAGGTCCGCGCTGGGCTCTCACGAGCCGATGCCGAGACCGTCGCTCGGAGCCAGATCGAGGAAGACGAGAAAGCCGAAGCCGCTGCCAAGGCCGCTGCGGAAAAAGCGGAAGCCGCAAAGAAAGCTGCCGCCGCGAAAAATAAGGCCGGCGATCAAACCGCCGCCAGCTGACCGCCGTTCGGATTTTCTTCCAGCCCCGCGAGCAGTCGTCGGGGCTTTTTAGAAAAACTGATCACTATGAACACAATCACCTCAGAGCGTTCAAAGCTCCTCCAGAAATTTTGGCTCCGTACTCGGCCTTGTGAGCACGGCCTCCAGCTTTCGCCGTTTGATTGTCCGCCATGCGTTGAGTTCTACGTGCCGTGGTGGGCATGGCCGCTGGAACTCACCCATAGACTTTTCTTCAGCCGTGCGCAGTTGAACAAATCGTAAGTCATTTCGCCGATGTGGATCCCACTCACAGAAACCGAAGTCATCACGAAGCTCTCTGGACCGGAGATTGCGGCGATGAAGACGGCTGCGCTGCAGGCGGCGCAGGCCAATCCTCTGCCGCCCATCATTAGCCAGGTGATAAAGGAAATCCGCGGCTACGTGGCCGCATGCGAGCGAAATGTCCTGGGCGATGGCGAAACGATCCCGGATGAGCTGCAAGGCGCGGCAATCTCGCGGATCCGCTTCGAACTCGCCACACGTCTGCCAGTCGCGTCCTTGCTCAACCAGGATCGCCGGGATGCGAACACCGCGGCCACTTCTCTTTTGCGCGATGTCGCTGGTTGCCGGTTCCTGATCGTTCAGCCAGTTGCGGCCGCGCCGGAGCAGGCCGGTGGACCTTCAGTTCAGATTGTCAGCGGAACCACGCGACGCGCAACCCGCAGCCAAACGGATGGCCTGTAATGTTTGACCACGCTCCAGATTCTCCGCTACCGCATCCGCGCCCCGTTGTCAGTTGGGCGGGCGGAAAGCAGCGTCTGGTGAAATTCCTTCTCCCGCTGATCAAGCCGCATACCTGCTATGTGGAAGTCTTCGGCGGTGGAATGGCGCTGGGTCTCGCAAAGCCGCCCAGCCAGTTGGAAGTCGTCAACGACATCAACGGCGACCTCGTCTCGTTTTATCGCTGCTGCAAATACCATTTGGAGGCGCTCCAGGATGAATTGGATCTCGTCCTCAATTCGCGACGGGACTTTGAGGACTATTGCGCCCAGCCAGGTCTCACCGAGATCCAGCGAGCGGCCCGCTGGTTCCTCAGAAATAAACTCTCGTTCGGAGGATCCGGTACCAGCTTCGCCATATCCCGATCGCACGCGTTGACTTCGCGGGCCCAGAGGATGATCGCCATCCGCTCGCTCAACCGCCGGCTGGACCGGACCACGATCGAGCAGCGGCCCTGGGAATACATCCTCAAGACCTACGACAGTCCCGAAACCCTGTTCTTCCTGGATCCGCCTTACCCTGAGCCAGGCGCAACCTACGACGGTTGGGATGAACTCACCGTCGAACGATTCTGCTCGGCCGTCAAAAAACTCCACGGCCTCTGGATTTTCACGTTCAAGGACTGCGAGCAGGTCCGGGATTGCATGTCGGGCTATACGCTCAAAACGGTGAATCGCGCCCGCGGGATCGACAACAAAGTCCGCGGAAAGAAGGCAGCACGATATCAGGAAATCATTTTCACCAGCGATCGCGATGAGCGGCATGCGCTGCGCAAAGGGAGGACGGCATGAGATTAAATCGTTCGATTACATTGATCGCAGCGGTTTCCGCAATCGCTGCCACATGGACTGTATTTTCTGTCTATCCAAACAGCGAGAGCCGTGAAAAGCCGCACAAATGCTCCAACGAATCCAAACTTAGCCAAGGTCGGAGCATTGATAAGTTCCAAAAAAGCCGGACGGAGGTTTCGGATCTGCAGAATCCATGCACTGTGTTCGTCCCTGAAAAAATCGGCGATGGCCTGCCACATTTTCTCCGTGAGACGCTCGTCCATTTTCTCATCGAAACCATCAGCTTTCGTACTTTTAACGTCCACGGAATCGTACATTCCGTAGGCCACAGCAAGTTTGTAGAAAAGTCTGTTAGCGATTTCCCCCAGCTTTTCTGCGCTGACCGGGAAGCCAAACTGCTCCATTTCACGTCTTATCGAATACAATTCTTGGTTGTGGTCCCCCATGAGGAGGATCCAGTCGTGTCGCGTCTTCCTCGCCAATCCGCCTCCGGTTTCCATGATTTTTCGATTCATGAATTCAATCTCGTCGATCGATCTACGCAAAAGATCGCGGAAAGTGAGAACGTTGGAAACAAAATATCCTGTAAGCACCGCCAAGAAAATTGGCACAAAGAGTTTATCGAAAACCCAATTTTTGAAGGCTGCTTCGATCAGTATGTAGACGTCGCAGAGATATTCGGTCATAAAACCGCGACTCTCGCAGGAGCGGTGGTTCGGCACAACGCCGAAAGGAAGGCGACATGAGCTTCGAATTTCGTACGCCCATCCCGTTCAAAGAGGCGCTCGATTCCCGCGGGGTGAAGGCAATCCTGCCCACGGATTTTCGCACGCGCCTCCTGGGCGAGATTCCTGCCCAGCTGCGGGAACGTGCTTTCTTTTCGGCCGGTGTGACCAACGCCGATTTTTTAAACGGTGCGTCGAGTGCGATCGATGACCTCGTTTCGGGTTCTGTCGATCGTGCGACGAAACGCGCCGAACTGAAAAAGCTTTTGGATTCTCTTTCCTACCGGCCCACTCCTGGTGAGGAAGGTTCGCTCACGGATCTCAGCTCCGATCGCCGGCTCAACGTCATCCTCGATACCAACCTCGAAATGGCGCAGGGCTATGGCAGCTGGGCCCAAGGACAGGACTCGGCCGTGCTCGATCAGTGGCCAGCCCAGGAATTAATCCGCGTCGCCAATTTCGACAGCGAACACAAACGCGACTGGGCTTCGCGCTGGGCGGACGCCGGCGGCGAGTTCTTTGACGGCCGCATGATCGCGCTGAAAAACGATCCCATCTGGACGGAGATTTCCCGCTTCGATTTGCCTTACCCGCCGTTTGATTTCAACAGCGGCATGGACGTCCAGGACGTCGATCGCGACGAGGCGATCGATCTTGGCCTCATCGATCGTGATACCGAAATCCTTCCGCAGTCCCGCGGCTTCAACCAGGGACTCGAGGCAACGCCGGAAATCAGCCCGAAGATGAAACAGTCCCTGGTGGACTCGCTCGATGCCGTGGGCGTGGCCGCCCGTTTCGTGGGCGACGTACTTCGCTACGTGGGAGGGTCCGAGTAATGGGCATCGCGGTTGACATCAAAATCACGAAGGACACGGCGTCGCCCGCGCTCGCGGCCGCGCGCCAGTTCATGAAACCGGAACGGTTGAATCCGATCATCGGCCGGAGCGCCGTGAACGCGTACCGGACGCATCTCTTCGGGTTGAATCAGACACGGCCGAACAAGCTCGGCGGACCACGTACCAACTATTACGCGACGGCCGCCCGGCAAACGAACTTCCGAATCCTGAGCGACGACGCAGTGTTGATTTCCATTCCGCAGATCGGGATTGCGCAGCGTTACTACGGCGGGCCGATCAAACCGCGAGTCGCGAAGTTCCTCACGATTCCGGCTAATCCCAAAGCCTACGGTCACCGGGCGAGTGAATTTGATTTGGAAATCGTCTTCGGTCCGGGTGGACAGCCGATCGCCCTGGCGACAAAGTCGACGCGGGCAACGCAGGTCACCCAGAACAAACGGGGCAAGACCGTCACAAAGCTGATCGGCCGTCACGGTGAAATCATGTTCACGCTCAGTCGTGGAGTGAATCAAAAGCCAGATCCCACCATTCTGCCATATACCGAGCAGGTGTTGTCGCAGGTTGGCCGCGATGTGAAATCTGCCCTCGATCGCGACATTGCACGGGCCCAGCAAGGCGGCGGCAACGGAGGTGCATCGTGAGTGCGGCCGGAATTGAAATC
>JBEHXD010000436.1:0-5055 GCA_048498875.1 Verrucomicrobiota bacterium | reverse complement strand
AAGTTTTGCGTACCTCCGCGCGGGCTCTGGCTCGTATCGATAAACGCACGCGGCCGGCCAGCGCCCACCTGGAGGTGCTGGAATTCCGCCTCGCCCAGGAACACTACGCGGTGGAAACCCTGTACGTGAGGGAGGTTCATCCGCTCAAGGACCTGACACCGCTGCCCTGCACTCCGCCCTTTGTCCTTGGAATCGTCAATGTGCGCGGCCGGATTTTGCCGGTTTATGATCTGAAACGTTTCTTTGACCTGCCGGAACAGGGCATCACCGACTTGCACCGCATCATCATCGTTCGCGGTCACGATCTGGAATTCGGCCTGCTCGCCGACGCGATTGTCGGAGTGAGATCCATCCCCGCGGAAATTCTGCAACCGTCGCTGCCGACCCTCACGGGCATCCGGGCGGATTATCTCAAAGGAGTTACCGCCGATGCACTGGTCGTGCTCGACCTCGCCCGCTTGCTGGCCGATCCGAAAATCGTCGTGAATGAGGAAGCCGGCACCTGACCCCCTGCTTTTCGACAAACAACCGCTCACAAACTGGAGACCACGTATGATCAAATGGAATGTTGGCATGAAAATCGGGACTGGGTTCGCCCTCGCCCTCGCCATCCTGGTGGTGATCGGAAGCATCGCCCACCGCAGCATCGTCCAGCTGACCGACACCGCCGGATGGGTGGACCACACCCAGCAGGTGCTGGCGAAACTCGAAAGCGTGATTTCCACCGTGAAGGACGCGGAGACGGGCCAGCGTGGCTACATTTTGACCGGCGATGAGAAATACCTTGAGCCGTTCCGCTCCGCCCAAAGCGCCATCGCCGGTGAATTAAAAACCTTGCGGGAGTTCACGAAGGACAACCCCGGCCAGCAGCGACGGCTCGACTCGCTGGAAAACCTGGTCACCGGGCGTGACGGAAAATTTGCCGCCATGAATGAAACCATCGATGCGCGCAAAGGCGCGGGCGGATTCGACGCGGCCTTGCAAATCGTGCGAACCGACAAGGGCCGTCAGCTCATGGAGGACATTCGCAAGCTGATCGCCGAAATGAAGGACGAAGAAGGATCGCTGCTTGGATTGAGAAACGAAGCGGCGGCGGCCAGCGCGCTCAATGCCAGGATTGCGATTACCGGGGGAACCATCGGCGCCATCGTGATCCTGGCCATCGTCGGGTTTCTGATTACACGCAACATTTCCCATCCCCTGGGCGAAATTACCAGGGCGGCGGAACGAATCGCCCAAGGCGACCTCAGCATCGTCATGGCCTCCACTGATCGCGAAGACGAGATCGGAATCCTGACCCGGATGTTTTCCCGCATGACCGAAACATTGAAGGGAATGTCGGGCGTAGCCGAAAAAATTGCATCGGGCGACCTGCGCTCCAAAACCCGGCCACAGTCCGAAAAGGACGTGTTGGGAACCTCGTTTGCCCTCATGGTGGAAAACCTGCAAAAACTCACCGCCGATCTGTCAGAGGGAGTAAGCGTTCTGGGCACGTCGGCCACGGAAATTTCCTCGTCGACGACCCAACTCGCGGCGAGCGCCTCCCAATCGGCGGCGGCCGTCAGCGAGACCACTACCACCGTGGAGGAAGTGCGGCAAACCGCCCAGCTGGCCAGCCAGAAGGCCAGGGATGTTTCCGATACCGCCCAGAAGGCCGCGCAAATCTCCCTGAGCGGACGCAAATCCATCGAGGATGTTGGCACCGGCATGAACCGGATCCGCCAGCAGATGGACGCCATCGCCTCCAGCATGGGACGCTTGAGCGAGCAGAGTCAGACCATCGGCCAGATTATCGCGACCGTGGAGGATCTGGCCGCCCAGTCAAATTTGCTGGCGGTCAACGCCGCCATCGAAGCCGCCAAGGCCGGGGAACACGGCAAGGGATTTGGTGTGGTGGCCCAGGAGGTCAAGAGCCTCGCCGAGCAGTCGAGACAGGCCACCAACCAGGTCCGGACCATTCTAAGTGAAGTGCAGAAGGCGACCACCGCCGCCGTGCTCGCCACGGAGCAAGGCAGCAAGGCCGTGGACGCGGGCACGCGACAATCCGAGACCGCGGGCGAATCAATCCTGGCGCTGACCGACAGTGTCTCGGAAGCGGCGCAGGCCGCGACTCAAATTGCCGCCTCCAGCCAGCAGCAACTGGTCGGGGTCGATCAGGTCGCGATGGCGATGGAAAACATCAAGCAGGCCAGCGTACAAAATGTCGCGAGCGCCAAGCAGCTGGAAAGCGCGGCGTACAATCTCAAGGACCTCGGCCAGCGCCTCAAGCAGCTGGTCGCCAAGTACCAGGTTTAATCGATGAGTTATACCAGCCCGGAATTTCTCAAGACTCTGCGCGCGACCTTCAAGGTCGAGGCGGCGGAACACCTGCAGGTAATCGCGAACGGCTTGCTCGAGTTGGAAAAGACGCCCGCGTCCGGGGAACACGCGAAACTCATCGCCGACATTTTCCGGGCCGCGCACAGCTTGAAGGGTGCGGCGCGCGCCACCGATTTCACGGAAATCGAATCATTGTGCCAGGCGATGGAGGATAAATTTGCCGCCTGGAAACGCGGGGACAGTGCGCCCACGCTCGATTCCCTCGATGCGCTTCACCGCTCGCTGAACGCGATCACTTCCGCCCTGGAACCGAAAAATACTGCGCCCGGAATTCCTTCCTCCGCTCCGTCATCGTACCAACGCCCTGTTTCCACGCCCTCGGAAAAGCCCGCGACCGCGACAACCGCCGGATCGGGTTCGGCCTTTCCGTCCACCGAAACCAAGAATCCCCATGAAACGGTCCGCATCACCGTGGGGAAACTGGATACGCTGCTCGTTGAGGCCGAGGAAATGCTCATGGCCAAGCTGACCGCCGGGCAGCGTGCCGGCGATTTGCGGAAACTGGGACAGAGCCTCGAAGCCTGGCGCAACGAATACTCGCTGGTCGAACCGGAGGTGCGGGCGCTCCGTCAATCCTCGGCCCGCTCCCCTGCCGGCACCGGCTTGGGCCGCCTCCTGGAATTTTTCGACTGGCAGCGCGAACAGCTCAAGGCGCTCGAAGGCAAAGTCGCGATTCTGGCCCGGACCGCGGAGCAGGACCGGCACGCGGTGGGCAAGCTGGTGGATGACTTGCTCGGCAACTCCAAGAAACTGCTGCTGCTGCCCTTCGGCACACTGGCTGCACCGTTTCCCAAGCTGGTGCGCGATCTTTGCCGCGATCAGGGCAAGGAGGCGGACCTCGTGATCCGCGGTGAGGACGTGGAAGTCGACAAACGTGTTTTGGAGGAGATGAAGGATCCGCTCATTCATCTGCTGCGCAACTGCGTCGATCACGGCGTCGAAAATCCCGACGTCCGGATCCGCCAGGGAAAATCCCCGCGGGCGACGATCACGCTCACCGTGGCACCCGTGAATGGCAGCAAGGTGGAATTTTTCGTCTCGGACGACGGCACCGGCATCGATACGGAAAAGGTCAGGGCATCCGCCGTCAAGCAGGGCTACCTGTCCGACGAAGCCGCCCGCCAGTTGAGCGAAGCGGAGGCGCGCCGGCTGATTTTCCAATCGGAAGTTTCCACCAGTCCCCTCGTCACAAAATTATCCGGACGGGGCCTCGGCCTCGCCATTGTGCGGGAAAAAGCTGAAAAACTCGGCGGCCATGCCACCGTGGAAAGCCAGCCCGGCCGCGGAAGCCAGTTTCAGATTTTGGTGCCGTCCACCCTCGCCACGTTTCGCGGCGTGCTCCTCGAAACCGCCGGACGGCGGTTCATTGTCCCCACGTTTCACGTGGAGCGGGTGGCCCGGGTGAGGATCAATCAGGTGCAAACCGTGGAGGGCCGCGAAACCGTGACGCTGGATGGACGCATCACCGCCCTCGTTCGTCTCGACCGGGTGTTGGATTTGCCGGGCGGGCAACCCATGCCGGAATCGGCCACGATTTCCCTGATCGTGCTGGGATTGGGAGATGAGCGCATCGCCTTTGCCGTCGATACCATCCTGGACGAACACGAGGTGCTGGTGAAACCGTTGCATAAACCGCTGGTGCGCGTGCGCAACATTGCCGGAGCCACGGTTCTCGGATCCGGCCAGGTGGCGCCGGTGATCAATGTCGCCGATCTCTTGAAATCCGCCCGGTCGTCCGGCACCGCGGCACCGGGAACACCCATTCCCGCCGCCAAAGCCACGCGTCACGCGCATTCGGTGCTCATTGCCGAGGATTCGATCACCTCGCGCATGATGCTGAAGGGAATTCTGGAATCCGCGGGTTACCGGGTGAAAACTGCGGTGGACGGCCTCGAAGCCTTCACGCTTTTGCGCACCGAAAAATTTGACCTGCTGGTTTCCGACGTCGAAATGCCGCGGCTCGGCGGCCTCGATCTGACCGCAAGAATCCGTTCCGATCCCAAACTGGCGGAATTGCCGGTCGTGCTCGTGACCACCCTGGAAACGCGGGAGGACCGCGAGCGGGGCGTCGAAGTGGGCGCCAGCGCCTACATCATCAAAAGCCGGTTCAACCAAAGCGACCTGCTGGATGCGATCCGGCGGTTGATCTGAACCATGGCCTCCGCCCCGAAATCCCCGATCAAAGTGCTGGTGGTGGATGATTCCGCCGTGGCCAGAATGCATCTGGTTCACCTGCTTGAATCCGATCCTCAAATACAGGTAATCGGCACCGTCACCAACGGCCAGTCCGCGCTGGATTTTCTCCGGGAGCAAACCCCCAACGCCGTGCTGATGGACATCAACATGCCCGGCATGGACGGCTTTGAAGCCACCCGGCGTATCATGGAAACCCACCCGGTGCCGATCATCATCTGCACCGCCAGCATGAACGCGCGCGAGGTGGCGACCACCTTCCGGGTGTTGGAAGCGGGCGCGGTCGCCTGCCTGGAAAAACCCTCGAGTCGCGAACATGCCGATTACAAGGAACTGCGCGCGCATCTGCTGCAGACGATCAAACTCATGTCGGAGGTCAAGGTGGTGCGCCGCTGGCCCGCCTCCCGCCATGCCGCACCCGTCAAGCCCGCAGCCCGGCCAGCCGACGAAGCAGCCGGTGCCAGTCCCCTTCCGTTTCGGCCT
>JBEHXD010000435.1:0-5067 GCA_048498875.1 Verrucomicrobiota bacterium | reverse complement strand
AAAGCGTCTTGAGGTCAAGCCGCTCCACCGTCGACTTTTGAATCCGGATTTTTTAGCCACGAAAAGTCACAAAAGGGGTGGGATTGGTTTCGACGGAAATCCCCCGTGCGCCTATAGGCGCCTCAGGACGAAAGCGGCTCCCGAACCATTTTGTGACTTTTTGTGGCCAAAAATCCGGGCGCTTTCCTCCTTCGACTTAAATTCTACGCCACTGGCGGGGTCGTATTTCCCTTCAGATTAAACCGCTTGATCACTTCCGACGCCAACGCCCGATACGCCGTGGCGCCGGGGCTTGCGGCATCGTAGGCGAAAATCGGTTTTCCGAAGCTCGGGGCTTCGCTCAGGCGGACGGTGCGGGGGATGATCGTCTTGAAAATCTTCTCCGGCAGGTGCTGCTTCACCTCTTCGACGACCTGCTTGGCGAGATTGATGCGGCTGTCGAACATGGTCATCACGATGCCGCCGACTTCGAGGGCAGGGTTGATGCCGGCGTTTTTCAGCTTTTCGACCACCTTCAAAATCTGCCCGAGACCCTCGAGCGCCATGTATTCGCATTGCAGCGCCACGAGCAGCTGGTCGGCGGCGGCGAGGGAATTCATCGACAGCATGCCGAGGGCAGGGGGGCAGTCGATGATCACCGCGCGATAGCCGCCGGAGGAACGCAGCGGCTCCAGTACGGAACGCAGTTTGAGCAGATAATTTTCCTGCTGGGCCAGTTCGATTTCAATGGCGGCGAGGTCAACCTCCGCCGGGATCAGAGCCAGGTGCGGCCAGGCCGTGGGCGTGAGCATTTCGAAGATGCTGCCTTCACCCCGGAGAGGCGCGTAGAGGCTTTTTCCCTCTTGTTTTTCAACTCCCAACGCGCTCGTGGCATTCGCCTGGGGATCCAGGTCGATCACCAGGGTGTGGATTTTTTGCTCGGCAAGGGCGGCCGCGAGATTGATCGCGGTCGTGGTCTTGCCCACGCCCCCCTTCTGGTTGGCAATGGTAAAAACAGTACAGGCCATGCGGGATTAACCGTAAACAAGTGCCGCTAGTCTAGCGCGAAGTGCACCATCCTCTGGCTTAAGGTTATTAACCCGGTGATCCCGCCGCGAGCAGTTCGGCCCAAAATCGGGAGCGCGGATCTTTTTCAGCGGGGGGCAGCTGGCCTTGGGCGATGGCGTCGACGATGATTTTTGCATTCTTGCGGGCGCCGAAGGGCCACCGAACGACGGATTCGCGCAGGCACTTGAGGCCTTCCTCGGTTTGTCCGGCGTCACACAGGGCGTCGCCGAGCGAATACCACGAAAAGAAGTTGCCGGGATTCTGGGCCGCGGCGCTCTCGTCCTCGGGCCCGGCGTTGGCCTCGCCCGGATAAATCTCCACCGAGCGCCTTAACATTTCCACCCGTTTACCCCGATAAGCGCGGGTCTCTGCCAGCGCGAGCAGGTGGGCGGCAAACAGTTTGCGGGGAAATCCGCTTTCCCTGGGTTCCTTATGATCGACGATCCGGAGAAACGCCTTGTCGACTGGCTCCTCGTCCTGTTGCACAAGGCGCAGGGTACATTGGTGCGGGACAATTTGATGATTGTCCACCAGCAGTCCGCCGAAGCTTTCATCGGGGGCGATCGGACGTTGTTGTTTCATGTAGCCTGCGATGTCGCACATGATGCCATGGGCATAACCCCTGAGGTCGTGCGGCACCCCGACGATTTCGAGGTTGTACAGTTTCCATCGTGACATGCCGTGGCAATGAATCCAATCGGTGTCTCCGGCTTCGGCCACGCAGTGAAAATCGAGCCAGCCCCGCGGATGGGTGGGGGACAGGATACGGTAAAGCAGGCGAAGCAACGTGCCGTGAATTTTGTGCGTCACCAACAGGGGAAAGTGTTTGGGATCCAGTTCCGTGGGCATATTTTTAAACGCGCAAACGCGACGTGTTCGTTGGGGGTGAATTTTACCCGCACTCAGTGGAAGGAGATCGAAATCCAGAGACAAGCACTTGATGCGTCACCGACCACAAAGCGACAGGGAGCGGTGCGGGGCGGACTACATGCCTCTGGCGGGTGCGTGCGCCAGCAAGCCAACCTTCATGATTTTGAATCGGGATGAGATTGCGCGCTTTTGGTCCCCAAAAACCATGGGTTCCCCGCGCTCGCCTGAGACCGGTGAGAGGCTCATGTCTTTAAGACTCGGCATTAACGCGGGCGCGCCCAAACTTCCTTTTTTTCAAAGACGCAATCTTCGCTCAATTCCACTTTCATGCACGTTGTAAGGAGCACCACCGGCCTCGCCAAATCGGTGGCTTATCGCGAGCTCAACGCCCAACTCGCCGCGCTGTTCGCTGGCGAACAGGATGGCCTCGCCAACACCGCCAATATGGCCGCGATGCTTTATCAAGCACTGCCGGCGTTGAACTGGGTGGGATTTTATTTTCTCCGCGGTGGCGAACTGGTGCTCGGGCCGTTTCAAGGCCGGGTGGCCTGCGTGCGGATCGCCCTTGGGCGCGGAGTGTGCGGCACCGTGGCGGAGCGGCGGCAAACCATCGTCGTACCCGATGTGCATGCCTTCCCCGGCCATATCGCGTGCGACCCGGCGTCACGCTCGGAAATCGTGGTGCCACTGATTCACCAGGGGCAATTGCTGGGCGTGCTCGACGTCGACAGTCCCGATGCCGCCCGTTTCGACCACGAGGATGCGGTGGGCTTGGAACAAGCGGTGGGGACACTGCTCGACCACTCGTGTTTCGATTGGCTCGCCGGTTAAAACCGGAAACGCGCCGCTTTTTTCACGATCATGAATCCTACCGCTGAGAACGAACTTCTGTTTTCCTACGGCACGCTCCAGCTGGAGTCCGTGCAACTCTCGACCTTTGGTCGCACGCTGACCGGCACGCCGGATGCGCTGGTCGGTTTCGCGCAGTCGATGGTGAAGATCGACGATCCCGAGGTGGTGAAGACGAGCGGCAAGGAGTATCATCCCATCGTGAAATCCACGGGAATCGTTTCGGACGAAGTCCCCGGCATGGTTTTTCGCATCACTGCGGAAGAACTGCGCAATGCCGATAAGTACGAAGTCGGCGCGTATGTTCGTGTCCGGGTGACGTTGCGCTCGGGTTTATCCGCCTGGGTTTACGTGGACGCACGGTACGCCTGACTGGACATGACGAAGGTAGGGCGGATTATCCCAAATCCGTCGCTCAGGATTTCGTGAGTCAGTGACGGTTCGCGGATGCTGAAGGCGCGTTAACCGTTGCTCCTGCCTCCACCGCAATTCTCGGAAATTGTCTCGCGAAGGATTCAAAGGAAATGAAGGTGACGCGGTTTTTCCGCGGTGGAACGTGTTGACCCCAACGCGTTGGTTTGGCGATCAGTGAATGAAGCGTCTTGAGGTCAAGCCGTTCCACCCACGGAGGTAGGACGGATTATCCCTAATCCGGCCGAGGAGAGTACGAAACCGATCCAGATAAGCGGTTATCCTGAACGGCGGATTAAGGATAATCCGCCCTACCATTTCTAATCTATTTCCGGCTGCCGTTTTTTGAAAACGCGCCAGACTGGTTTAATTTAAACTGTATCCGCAAAAGAACGCAGAGGCCGCAAAAACAGATTCAACTTCTTTGTGATCCTTGCGTTCTTTCGCGGCTAAATTTTGGCATCGTGACTTGCCATCCGTCAGCGTTCGCAACGGAGGACGCCAGGTGAAGAATCGAAGCCGCCGCACGGTTAAACTTGAGGTTGGAGAGCGGGCTGATAGCCAAGGGCTGGGCCAGCTCATCCCAATGAAATACCTCGTTTGTTTTTTATCACTTGTCGCTTTTGTGGCGGCCGAAACGATAAAGGATCTGCCCTTGAAAGACGGGCGCGTATTGCACGACGTCGAGTTCAAATCGTTTTCCTCGCAGTCAGTAATGGTGAAATACCGGGGTGGTGGAGGAACGATCAAATATGATCTTTTGTCCGACGACGTCCGCGCGAGCATCAGCTCGAAAATACCGCCGCCACCATCGGCAGAGCAGATCGCAGCTGAGAACAAACGGAAGGCTGAGCTCGCAAAAATCAACGCACCGGTCGAGCGCCGGATTTCGGGACAGGTGTTCATCACCACGCGAGATAGCAGCTCGTACAGATTCGGCGGGGTTACAGTCTATGCCGTATCTGCCGATGCGGTAAGCGGAATTTCATCGAAGGCTGAAAGCGACGCGCAATCAGCCAAGGCGAATCAAGGCGGTCTTATAACCTACAGCATGGATGCCGCGCGTTATAAGACGTGGCAAAATGCCCTGGCCAATCTCACTCCGATCGCGAAAACAACGACCGATGCCGACGGAAATTATTCCCTGGCGATCACGTCGAGGGGCGCGGTGTATCTCTGTTGTGTGGCGAAAAGACAGAAGTTTTATACCAACGAATACAACATATGGGCGGTGCCCATAGCTGAATCCGGTCGCCTTGATTTAAATAATCAAAACCGTCTCTAGGAGGAGCTCCGCCGCGCGAATGGATGTGCCATTGCTTCAACCCGGCTTCGGTTGAAAGCCTTGAGCTCCGATCCATACCAGCCAGCGACGGGCGACTTCGGCGCTGCTGACGTTGAATCGCTCGTTCGCGGTCAAGGATGCGGGACCGTCTCCATAGATTTCACGCAACAGACTATCCAGCCAGTAACTGTCATCCAAAAAATCGTTTTTTTGCCGGTTGGTGCATTGGCGGAGATAGGGGACAACTTCGCTTCGATCCCCAAGGGCGCCCAAGGCGGCGAGAGCGTGCAAAACATTCGCTGAGTCAGCCCGGTCCCGTACCACGCCGCGTAATACTTCGATCGCCCGCATATCGCCCGTTTCCCCCAGCGCGGGGATGATCCGGTTCTTCTTCCAGGATTCAGACGTCTTTAGTTTTTCTGTCAGGTAGTCGAAGGAGCCCGCAAACCGATTCATCCCAATCGCCCGAATGGCGGCATCGTAGTCGCCACTTTTGGTGTTTTCAACGTACAGTTGGTCGATCCGCTCCAGGTTGGGTTCGATGAGGGCGTGCCGCTGGTTCAGCGCCTGCCGGGCGATCTCAGCGCCGATGGTTTGCGGACGCT
>JBEHXD010000434.1:0-5072 GCA_048498875.1 Verrucomicrobiota bacterium | reverse complement strand
TCCATTGGGTGCCCGAAATGGTGTGCCCATTGAAGTCCAGATAGATTATTTTCCCTGCACCAGGTTTGCTGTGCCTGACCGGCGGGGTGGCAATCGCTCCGGGAGCGTTGGCTTAAGTCGGACTCTTTAAAGAATCCGGCAGGGTTCCGTCCTCCTCTGATTTTACTCCGGCAGGGGCGGGAGCGGCCGAGCACTCGTAATAAAGCTGTCCGGTCGAGTCGATGTGGAGGGAAGCGAGATCGCCCAGCGGGATGCGAAGCTGCTCCAGTTTGTGGAGCACGTCACGTTGGAGGGCGGGTGACAGTGTGCGGAGTTCTTTCTGAAAAGGTCCCGATGGCAAAGATTCCAAACGTGCGCCAGTGGTGAGGCCAAATACCTCGGGCGGTCGTGCGCGCATGGCTGTCGCTCGCGATTGAGACTCCGATTCCGATCGGTCAGGGGAGTGAGTGTAAGCTTCGGTTGGAGCGTCGTTCAGCGGTGCGTTTTTTTCGGTTTTGCCTCTGGAATAATACCCCACGGCAAGAACGATTGCGGCTACGGTGAGCGAAAGAGTGAAACGACCCAACTTGAGATTCATGGATTGGCCCGGCTGGTTTAATCGAGTGATCGACAGGAAATAGTTTCGACGGAGGCGTGGTGCCACGGGTCGGGATGCCGGATAGCCGCAAGTTTATGCGATACCCTTGGTGAAATTAAAGACAGCCTGGCCCGTTTGCGCATGCAGCCTCGATGGCGCATGCCCCACTTGTCAAAGTAGATCGAGCTCCGTGGGCTCAGGCGAGCAATAAGCTGGGATCAATTCACGGCGTCGCATTCTCTCCCTCGCCGCCGGGGCACAGGGTTTTTGTAAATTTGGATGGAGGTGAATTTCTGGAAACTTCAGCGGAGAACGCATTCCACCCGCTGTCCCGGACCACAAGCTGATGCATGATTTGTCGGAAACCTGCTTAAAGTTCCGGCAAACGAGATGTCGCAGTGCGGGCGATCAAGTCATCGTTGGTGAACAGGATGCGATCCGGCCCGGCTGAACGCACTTCAATGGATGCCTGAGAAATGAGATGAAAGAAGAAGGGGGTGCCCCAGGCATCAATGATCTCTCCGTCGCCATTCAACCGGGGATGATCACGCGGGATGAATGGGAGCTTTTGGGCGTTGGCACCCAACAAGGCATTTACAAATTGGCGGTTGTTCTCACCGGCGGGGTATGCCCCGAAACTGCGGCGGTAGGCATCAAGTACCTCAAGAATGATCGCCGGTTCCCGACTGGGCGACGAATGGGCAGAGCCAAGTTCATCCGCTAACGGAGGACGGTCCGAGGTTGCAAGATCGGCAAAGTCGGGCGGATTCAGCGCGGGCTGGCCGGGCAGATTTTTCGGCGCGGGCAGCGAAACTACCTTTGGTGCCTGATTCGACTGGTCCGGGATTGAAGTTACGGCGGAGTCTCCAGGGGGCGTTTTCCCGGGCGGAATGTTTTTTGAGGCGAGGGATGCCGGAGATCGCGAATAATGGAAAGCCATCGCGACGACCAGGATCGCGATTACGCCGCCGAAAACATATCGGTTTCCTTTCATCATCAGGCGCCGGGCGGGAACTTATCCGAACGCGTGGCGCGTCGTCTCTGACTTCACGCCATGAATCCGAGGTCGGGCCGGGAGAAGCGGCCGATGTTGGGCAGCACCATGGACATGTTTGCCGGACTGACGCCGAACCATTTCGCGAGCGTCGCGGAATATTCGTCGGTGGATACACCGGGAATCCAGGCTCCTCTTCCGCCTGTGTCGTTGGGACCGTTGATGGCCAGCACGGGCATGTCGCCATACACGCGTCCTCCCTTGACCGCACCGCCAACGACAAAATGATGATTGCCCCAGGCGTGATCCGAACCCTTGCCGTTGCCTCCGTAGGTGCGACTGAAATCCGACGCAGTGAAAAGCGTGACGTTGTTAGCCAGGCCAAGATCGATGGTTCCCTGGTGAAAATCGGCCAGGCCATTGTCGAGCATGCTGAGCAGTGCCGCCTGATCCGCCACCTGGTCGTCGTGGGTATCGAATCCTCCGATGGAGGCGAAGTAGATTTGTCGACGCATGCCCAGAGCTCTCTGGGCCGAGATCAGGCGAAGGATGGTCCTTAACTGCGCGGCCAGCCGGTTAAGCTTACCGTCGGTCCCGGTGGAGGCCTTGAATTTTTCCGTGTATGCAGGGATGGTGGCCAGCACGCTCTTCAGCAGCGTGTCATTGTTGATCGCCCGTCCCATCACGTTCACGTATTCCTGCTCGAAAAGATGGCCATAGCTGTGGCCCACGATATCCCGCACGGCCGCATACTGCTCTTTCATGGGAGACCAGGTGGCATCGTACTGACTGAGTCCGACGCTGCCGTCCGTGGACACCTGATACTGGAATACTTCGTTGCCGATTTGAAAGTAATTGGTCCCGGCGAGGGAAATATTCATCGAGATATTCGATCCCGAATTCAGTGATTTCGTGAGATCTGCCAGCCGTCCTCCCCAGCCGATCTTTGATGACGAATCGGGAACGGAGGTCTGCCACTGGACCTGCTGATCGTTGTGGGAAAAAAGATAGGGCGGAACCGCTGCGCCACCTTTGAGGTATTGGGTCTTGGTCAGAGGAGCAACCAATGTGCCGACATTTGCAATTACCGCCGCGCGTCCCTGGTTGAACAGATTCGCTGTCCGGGTGAGGGAGGGATGCAGGCCAAAATCCCGTCCATCCCCATTTGGCGGAGTGAGCGGGCGGAGATCGGTGCTGGCTACCGCCAGATTGCCGCGGTCGCGGGCATAGGCGGCGTAACCCGATGCATCGTGGGGGATGAGCACGTTGTTCCCGTCGTTTCCACCGTAAAGGAAAAGGCAGATGAGAGCCTTGAAGTCACCTCCGGGCGGCAGGGTCTGGGCGGAGAGTGATGCGTTTAGCAAACGCAGTGTGCCCATGGTGGAAAGCACGCCAGAGAGACTGAAACCGGCGCAGGCAGCTTGTCCGAGAAATTGACGACGTGTAGGCATGGGATCAGTGTTGGATGTTAAACTCCGGGGAGAAGGTGAGCAGGTACAGGCCCAATTGGATGCGTTCGGTTTCACTCTCGACCGAATACCCAAACGATTTCGGCAGCGCGGTGTATGAATCGAGGATTTTCTGCCGCAGGAAGGCGGACATATTTCCGCCCAGCAACCGGCGGTTGAAGTATTCGATCAATGCGGCCTGGGCCTGCGTGTGGGTGCGACCCGGCGCAGTGAGAATGGCGAGGGGCTCGCGCAGATCCAGATCAAGTGAGGTGCCCCCGGCCGGCTCGTCCACCCAGAAGCCATAGTTGATAATGGAGTAGTTGCGGTTGGCTCCACCGATGGCGCTCGTGTCGTTGAAGATTTGGAATTCGGGGGAATTGAGTCCCGCCGTCGCGATCGCACCCGGTTGCGAAAAGCTTGGGCGGAAGAAATTGAATACAGAGGGTGCGAACAGCGGTGATTGCTCCTTCATGCTGTAGACGAAATTGAGAAACAGCCGGTTGTCGCCGGTCGACGCATGCGGTGCCGGAGCCGGCGGAAAGGCGCGGAACAGGCGCGCCAGGCGCACGAGAGGTTCGCCCATTTTCCCGAACGTGGGGTTGGATTGCAGATCGGGGTTTCTGGCTTCGACGTCCAGCAACACGGCTCGAATGGTGGCGCCGAGATCACCGCGGACGCCATTGCCGTTATTGGTAAATGCTGACGCGACGCGCCGCACATAGCCGGGACTGGGATTGCTGGTCACGAATCGCTGGATCAATTGTCGGGAGATGAACGGCGCCACGTTGGGGTGATTGAACAACGTGTCCAATGCGAGTTGGAGTCGTTGCGGTCCCGTCAACGTTGCCGCGACCACCGTGCCGCGCACGATCTGGCGCGTTTCCGCGTCGGCAAATTTGGCATTGAACGTCATCGGACGCAGGGGATCCCAGCCCCATTGAAACCAATCGCTGGCGGTTGCAGTTGTGCCGTTCGACCATTTTGGCGGGTTGGCCGGGTCATAATTTGGCCCCCAACCGGTGAACACGTGCGCCAGACCGACGACATCGGCCTGGGTATAGGTTGGGATCGCCTTGCCATCAGCACCCAGACGCAGCGTGCCATCAAGGTTCAACTCGGAGAGTCCGATCGAAAACAACTGCATGCATTCCCGGGCGTAATTTTCGTCCGGCTGGGTGCCGGTTTTAGGATCGGGTTTGCGATTCCGGATCATGCTCAGGTAGGTGCCCATCATCGGATTCAGGGTCACTTCCTCCAGCAGCTGCCGGTAATTGCCGAACGCGTGTTTCAACAGAATATCGTAGTACGCCGTCACGCCTTCGTTTTCGCTTTCCAGTTTGCTGTCCTGCGAGATCACCATGATTTCGCTCAAGGCAAAGGCCATGCGCTGCCGAAGCTGGTCGGGGGCGGTCAACGCATTCTGCCACCACGCTTCCTGTCTGGGCGAAAAATACCCGTCTCCGCCGTCACGGGCCATGTACTCTGCCCGTCTGGTCTGATAGTACGGCATTTGATAAGTCACGGGAAGGGCGATTTGTTCGTCGATCCATTTGCCATAGCCCACTGATCGGAGATGATCGATCGAGGCGGTCGTCGGGCCGAAGGTGGCCTGGATCAGGAATCGCGACGCTTCCGCGTCGTTGGTGGCCGTAGTGGCGGCGAAACCGGAATTTCCCGCGATGGCTCCGGCGATCCGCCATTGGGGAGCGAGATTTGACAGGCTCACCCAACTGGAAAAAGTCGTGCCGTTCATCAGATAGATTCCGCGCTCGCCGGTCGTGGTGTTTTCCCACACCAGATCATTTTGTCCGTCGCCATTATAGTCGACCGTCGCTGCGACATGCCATGCCGGGGGAACGGTGCCGAGGCCGATCCAGCTCGAAAAGCGGGTCCGGTCCATCAGGTAAAAGCCATGTTCTCCCGTGACTTGGTTTTCCCAGATTAAATCGGTTTGTCCATCGCCGTCGTAGTCCGCCACACCCACGATTTTCCACTGCGGTGAAATGGTGCTGAAGGTGATCCACTCCGTGAACTTGGTCCCGTTCATCAG
>JBEHXD010000433.1:0-5074 GCA_048498875.1 Verrucomicrobiota bacterium | reverse complement strand
AAACCACTGAAGCTTCCGTCCCGCGTAGTGTGCAGACCTGACCGCGGGAGTCAACGGGAATTTTTAAAAGTGATTTAGGTTTCAGAATTACGCCCGAGGGGCATGGGTGCAGGGCCTCAGAGCCATTGCGTGCGCCCCAGCAGGGACATAACATTAGAGCGGGGTGAGCGGGTTTTTGTTCGATTGCGGACGCATGAGGCGGAGAATGCGGAACTCCACGGAGAGTTCGCTGTTCGCGGAAAATCAGGGACTTGAAAGATGACGAGATGGGATGATGGGGAATTCTGCAGTGATCGCGCACAACTTGCGCCGTGGTGGATGCGGCGTGGAGAGGATGACAAAAAAGGGGAGCCAAAAGGGTGCCGCTTTGGTGCTCATCCGGGCCCGACGCCGCGCAGCAACCACGATGGGAAGACTACCAAAGCGAAGAGGGAAGTCACGGGGAGAATTGTTAAATTTCCCGACAGTTTACGAAGCTGTTGGAAGGGCGTTCCGGGCACAAATTGCATCGCTATTCGGGCCTTTCGGGGCGAAGATTTCGCCATGGAAACCCAGACCACGGTGCAAACGCGCGGACAGCAGCAGGGGGTGACTTTTCGGGTGCATGAGGTACAGCCGGAAACGCCGGTGCTGCCGCAAGTTTCGTTGTCGGACTCGCTGCGGGCGTGCTTGAAATCGGGCGCGGACTTTGTTCCGGAGTTGCTGGCGGTGAGTCATGAGGAGGGGACGTACTTACAAATGCCGTCCCAGAACGGGTTGCTGGCGGCGGTACATCTGGCCTTCAGCAAGCATCTGCCGCTGTCGTTGTCGCCCGACATGATCTGGCTGGCGATTTTACAGGGGTTCACCCGGCATGTGAAAGTGCATGCGACGGAACTCGAAGGCCGGTTGATGAATCAGCCGGGCAAGCACGTCATTCGGGTGGTGGTGCACCAATTGGATTGGCCGGTGGTATTTGAGAAATTTGCCACGGCGCTGGAGCAGCACACCGGGCCACAAATCCGGGAATGGCAGTCCGATTTTTCCACGACCGGACCCGTGGAACGGACGGCCTCGCAGATCGCGCTGATGGATGTCTTCTCCCCGTACGTGCAGTATCTGTGCGTCTGCCTGTGCGGCATCCCGTCGATCACCCTGCAGGGATGCGAAGGCGATTGGGTGCGGCTGCGGGAGAAGCTCGCCCGGCTCCGCGGCTATGAGGCCGACGAGTGGATTGCGGAGCTGGACGAGATCCTCGCGCAATTCGTGGAGGCCTGCCGGGGCAACGTGGATCGCGCGTGGTGGCAGCAGATCTACAAGCTCAAGCCGCGGTACGGCGGCGAAGACATCGAGGGATGGCTGGGCGCATTTTTCCCGTATCTGCGCCATGAGGATCAGACCTTCACGCGTCCGCGGGTGCGGGGGCAATCCTTTACCACGGACATCGTCCCGCCGGGGATTTCCGAGGTGGGGCTGAAATTGGTAAGCCCGATCGGAAGTGAAACGCTGCGGCTGATTTCCGGTTTTGTCGGCGTGGAGGATTTGGGCGCGGAGGGCGTGGCGCCGAAGATCGGTTGGGCCGTGGTGGGGAGCTCTTTCATCGAAAAACTGGTGGCGTCGTGGGACGCGCATCCGGGGATTCAAGTGCGTCCGGCTCGGTCCGGCCAAAAGAAGAGCCCCGAGGGCTGGGCGGAGATCCGTGGTTCGCAGGAAAGCCTGCCGATCGAGTTGCAGCTTTTCTACCGCGCCACGGACGGCGCGGGTCTCTACGGGAAGGGAGAGATCTATCCGGTGGAAACATTGATAGGGGCGCCCAGCTTTCGGTACTGGCATCACCTCGGCCGCTGGTGCGATGGCAGCCTGCTGCTGGTGGGCGTTTCGACGACTTCATCGGTGGTGCGGCTGCGCTGGGATGGCGATGCGTGGGAGTATCAAGTCCTGGCCGCGAGCTTCGGCGATTTCATGGCCCGGCTGGTCGCAGCCGATGGCGCCGAATTTTGGCGGGAGGAGTCTTTCCGTGAGCCAGAGCTCGAACCTCGGTGGGCGGGTTTTGAGCCCCCGGTTCCCGGCGACGAGAACTTCGTCGAGGCGTTCAAGCAACTGCGGCGGCAAAACGCGCGGCTGCGGTCGATGAAGGTTTTGACGCACGACCTCTTCACCATTCACCTGGCCAACGGGGAAAATCTGGCAGCGCTGCCGGTGCCGCTGCGAAAGTTTTACTACGAGTGCAACGGGGTGGAGCAGAACGGTGGTTTTACCATCTGGCCGGCGGCGCAGGTCGCTGCTGTTCCGGGGACGGACGGACGCTGGTATGAAATTGGTTCCGCGCCCGGTTATCGGATTATCTTCGATGGCGCGGCGGACCGTGGAGTCGCGGTAATCGCGGAGAAAGAACGAGCGGTCTATGGGGTTGCGCGTTCGCTCTCAGGATTTCTCCTCAGCGGGGCCGAAAAGCCGCAGACGCAGTTTTGGGTGAAAGAGGAAGGCCTCCTGCGCGAACGAAGTTTGTGGCCGGATGAAGTAGTGGAGCTTTCGGAGCAACAGGATGCGGGAGCAACCTTCAATTTCGATGCCCCATGAGAATGCCGTCTTCGGTGCCGCAAAGGTTTACTCGGGTTCGCCGCCGAAGGAGCCGCTGGTTTGGGACGTGGGGTCGAGGTAGAAGCCGGTGAGCCGCGGAGTGCCTTGGAGGATGATGCCCTTGAGCGTCAGCGTGAGAGGCTTGGTCCTCGCTGGGACCGTCACCTTGCCGGAAATGAGACCGGTGGAGGGAGTGACTTTCAGTTGCAGTGCCGGGTCCAGGAACAGGCCGGTGCTGACGAGATTATTGATCAGCCAGTAGCATTTCGCGGTGGCGACCCCGGTGATGCCGGGCCCGGAGAGGACAGCGTCGAACTCACCATTGGTGGGGAGGCCCGGGAAGGCGCGGGTGCCTGGTGTGGGCGGGGTGTAGCGAGCCGCGAGGAGGAACGCGCTCGTATCGATGCCTCCCGGGTAGTATTTTTCCTTCGGGAGCGGCGGCTTGAACCAGGTGAGTTCGGCGGTGACGGGGGCAAGGGCGATCGGTCCGAATTGAATCTCCCCGCTCAAATAGCCGGCATTTTTGTAGAGTGGGATGTGGATGGGCACGTAGGCCGAGCCCAAGCCGAAGTCGCGGACCACCGCGAGCGCGCTGGACGCCGTGAAAGCGGTGCCATCGGGAAGAGAGCCGACGATTTTGACCGTGCCGTTGAGGCCCACGTTAATGGTGGCAATGCCGGAGGGGGTGCCATCCGGGCTAATCCGGGCGGTATAGGCGCCAAAGCTGGGAGCGAGATTGTTTTTGCCGTCATAGGGATGAATGTCGGCGTTCGTGGCGACGTTGTCGGTGCCGTCGGTGAAGGACACATCAAAGCGGTTCGCGCCCGCGGTGGACTTCAGCGTGAGGATAAGCTGGCCGGGGCCGGCTTTGGTGAGCGGGATGGTGGCGTTGCCGCTGGCATCGAGCGCTCCCTTAATGACGTAGGTTTTGCCGGCGTAGACCACTTTGCCGGTCAGCTTTCCGGTGGCGGAACTGGTGATGGTGGCCATCCCCTTTTTGCCCACGGCATGGCCATTATCGAGGAGCGCGGAAAAGGTGCCGGCGCGGGCGACAAACGGATCGGCGCTGGTGATCGTGAGCTCGGCGTCGCGGACGGCGGCGTAATCGAAGGTCCCGAAAAAAACCATCTGCAAATGGACGGTCTCCGCGAGTTCATGCTGGCCGTCGGCGTTGACGTTTACGGTGAAAGTTTGGGACGTCTCGCCCGGAGCGAATTCGACGACGGCATCCACGGGATCATAGTCGAAGAAGTTGGCGGTCCCATCGCTGCCGACGACCTCCACCAGGCTGCTATGCGAGGTGTCGCCGGTTCGGTTAATGGTGATGGTGATGGTGTGGTCGGCCTCGGCGACGGTGTAGGTCGGCGAATCAAAAGCCAGGACGGAGGCCGGGAACCATTGGAGGTAGGCCTGCTCCGGTAGTTCTTCGCGAGAGCGCAGGCCGATTTTATAATGCGTGCCGGCGGTGGCGACAAAGCCCTGGCGGAATTCATTGCCGTTGTTAGTCTCGAAGGGCAGCGGCGTGACGCGGACGAGATCGGCCAGGCTGGTGCCCGTGTAGACGCTGAACGGGACGGCATCGGTATCGAAGTCGAGGATGGTATCGCTGTGGTCGGTTTCGGTGAAAAAGACGAACGGCCCCGTGCTCGGCGCGACCCAGTCGAACCACACCGTGCCGGTTTGGGAAGTGGCGGAACCAGGCGGGCCGTGGATGGGTTCATCCGGTTCCACGGAGGCGAGATCAACCCCGTTGCTGTCAGCGCCGAGCTGCGCGAAGGCGGAGCCGGTGGCGCCGTTGATGGGACCCGCTTCGCTGAAGTGATCGTTGTCGTAGACGGCCAAGGTGGTGGTGGTGATGCCCAGGGGCAGGAAGGCGGCGTTGACCGGGGCGAATTCGATTTTCAACGTTTCGCCGGGCACGCTGTTGCCATCGGACCCAAGGCTGAGTTGGATGGATTTAAACTGTTCCTGGTCACCGAACGTGAGATCGCCGGACAGGGCGGAGGAACTGGCCGCTCCTTCGGTGAAGTTGAAAATGGGGTTCGTCGAAGTGATCGGGGTGATGGTGTAATGAACGGTATAGCTGCCATTGGCGTCGCCGGTGCGCGCGATGACGGCCCCGGCCCCGCCTGCATTTCGATAAACGATGGCCTGGTCGGTGGTGAAGCCGAAGGTGCCGGGAGTGATGGTGGTCCATGAAATGGCGGCGGAAGTGACGGTGCCCGTGCCGACCAGATCATCGGCCACGAGATAGTAAGTGGTGCCGCTGACGGCATTGATGTTGGTGCGCTGGGAGGCGCCGATCGCGTCATTGCGAGGAATGAAGGATTGCGCCGGAACAATGGTCAGGGTGGCGGCCGGATTGCCGGTGCAGAAAACCACGCTGAGGCCCGTGTTGGCGGGACTGCTGGTGTTGGTGACAAAACTGTAGACGCCATCGGCGGGCGCCACCCATTTGTACCAGACGCTGTGCTTGGCGCCGGATTTATCCGGGCAAACTCGGCGTCCGAGAAAT
>JBEHXD010000432.1:0-5084 GCA_048498875.1 Verrucomicrobiota bacterium | reverse complement strand
CCAGAAAGCCGTGGCGCGACAAGCGCGCCACCTACCAAGGCGACGCGTCCGGAGGCCGCGCTCCATCCGGTGCAATTCCCGCCACGTTCCCCGAGACGGGTCACACGGTAGGGGCCGTTGCCCCCAACGGCCTTGGCCGCACATCTGCGATCCAGTCATAGTGGCGTGCACAATCTTTAACCCAACGCGTCACGCGGCTCCGCGTTGATTCAAAGTTGTCCTCTCGTGCCCGGGCAGCGACATCCCCAAGTTTAATCCTGCGTTTCGCTCCGTACAGTCACCCTTTTTCCTATGGTGTATTGCGCATCCGGCCGCAAAAAAAAGTAATTTGCCCGCAGGAGTGTAACAACCTTTGGCAGGCCCGGTCCGACGGTCGTATCCCCCACCACCACACACACCCTACCCGTCATGACGCCATCCCGCTCTTTGTTTTCAGTTTTCAACTACGGTTTGCTGTCCCTCCTCCTCTTGGGCTTTTGCACCCGGTTGCCAGCCTCAATCACACCGATGCCGGTGATCAGCCACGGGGTTCCCGCATTTGCCTCGGGAACCGCCAACGGCGTCCAAACTTCAGCCGCCAACGACACGAACGAAGCCTCCATGTGGGTTTCCAACGCCGTGCCCACCTGGCTTGCTTATGATCTGTCCACCGTGCCCGCGAGTCAGCGCCAGCAGGTGTTGATCGCGTGGTACGCACCGTGGGCCCTGGGCTATATCAATGCTGTGCCCGTCGCAGATTCCTTTCAAATTCCGATCGACTACACCATCGAGAGCAACACCGCCGCCGGAGGCGGCACGGCACCCACCACCGGATGGACCGTGCTCGTCAGTGTTACCGACAACAACCGGAACACGCGTCAACATCTGCTCAACCTCGCCGGGGCAAACTGGATTCGCCTGCGCTCCACCCGCAGCTCCAATCCGGCATCGATCGCCATCGAAATGGACGTCCACTCCGCGCCTGAAGGTGCCTCGGATTCCTGGCTTTTCATGGGTGATTCAGTCACGGGCTGGGCCGCGCATCTTTTCAGCGACCTCCCGGCCCGGGTGAACGCACTCGCTCCTTCGCGGTGGCCCGCGGTCATCGGTGCCGCGATCGGCGGTTCCAACACCGGCTCCGCCCTCGGCGTGATTGACGAAACGCTCGCCAACTATCCGGGCCGTTTCGTGGCTTTGTGTTACGGCACCAACGACGGCAACGACAGCAATTTCTCCAACAACCTGGAAGCGCTGATCCTGAAAGTCATCGCCGCCGGCAAGGTCCCCGTCATCCCACACATGCCGTGGTCCAACATCCCCGACCAGCTGGCCAAGGCTCCCGGCATCAACACGCGCATCGACACGCTTTGCACGAAGTACGCGGTTCGACGCGGTCCCGATCTCTATACCGCGTTTTCCGGCCGCACCGACTTGATTCCTTCCGGCGATGTCCATCCCAATGACGCCGGAAACAAGGAAATGCGGCGCCTCTGGGCGTTGTCGATGACGTCCGACGACGGCCCGACCACCCCGCCTCCCGCCAATGTGACGATCAAAGTTTCTCCGGTGACCAAGGTCGTCACGCTGGGCGGCAGCGTCCAGTACACCGCGACCGTGACGGGTTCTGTCAACACCGACGTCACCTGGCGCGTTACCGAAGGCAGCGCCGGTGGCTCGATCGACGCCACCGGGAAATATACCGCGCCAATCGTCGCCGGCAAATATCACATTGTCGCCACCAGCAAGGCCGACAGCGCCAAATCCGCCACCGCCTCGATTGACGTTTCCGCAAGCACGCAGTGGGTCACGGTCAACCTGACTCCTGCCACCAAAAAGATCACGGCGGACGACACGCTGCAATTCACCGCCACCGTTGCCGGCACGCTCAATCCCGCTGTCACCTGGACGATTCAGGAAGGATCCGCCGGCGGCACGATCAGCGCGAACGGACTGTACACGCCTGCGGGTGCAGGGGTGTTTCACGTCGTGGCCACCAGCGTCGCGAATCCCGCGAAGGCCGACTCGTCGACGATCACCGTGACCCCGAGCCTGAAAAATATCGTCGTGACGATTTCTCCCGCGAGCACCACGGCGGCTCCTTCGTCCTCCGTCCAATTCGCCGCCACAGTCACCGGCAACGCCAACACCGCCGTCAGCTGGAGCGTGCAGGAGGGCAGCGCTGGCGGCACGGTGAGCACGGCCGGAAAATATAAGGCGCCCGCCACTGCCGGCACCTATCATGTGGTCGCGACGAGCAAGGCGAATCCCGCAAAATCGGCCGCGGCGACTGTCACGGTCGGTACTGTTTCGGTTCCGGCTCCGGTGATCGCTAGCTTCGCGGCCAGTCCCGCCTCCATCACGACGGGAGGCAGCAGCACGCTCAACTGGAGTACGACCGGGGCCACAAGCCTGTCGATTTCTCCGGGCGTCGGCACCGTCACGGGGAGCAGTGTTTCTGTTTCACCGTCCGCGACCACGACCTACACTCTCACCGCCACCAACGCGACGAAGTCGGTCACCAAAACCGCCAAGGTCACCGTCACACCGCCGGTGCAAACCGTGCCGGTAATCGCCAGCTTCACCGCAACACCGTCGTCCATTGCGACTGGCGGTTCCTCCACGCTCACTTGGTCGGTGACCGGCGCCACCAGCCTTTCGATCTCACCGGCCATCGGAACGGTGAACGGCACGAGCACGTCGGTTTCACCCACCGTCACCACCAGTTACACGCTCACGGCCACCAATGCCGCGGGCAGCGAGACTCTTTCCGCCACCGTCACGGTTAACAACGGATCAACTCCGCTCGGCAAAGCCCCGGTCGTCCGCCTCAAGCAGGACGACCATGTGGCGACGCTCGAGATGGATTACAACGCCGAGAATCCGTGGGGCCAATGGTGGGTTATGAACGGCTCGGGCAAGGACGACGCCGGGTTCCTCGTCACCTGGTGGCCGGACGGAAGTTCGCCTTCCTCCATGGGCAGCATGGGTGGCTGCACAGGCTGTAATGGCGCCTGCGGCAATCCCACGGACCCGACCGCCGTATCCAAATGGATCGTCACGGCCAACCGCCGCGTCCAAATCCAGCCCCTGGTCAACGGCGGCGCTTATCACGTGTGCGTGGAGCGCATCAACTCGCTCGGCGAAGTGACCAGCCTGCCGACTGAAATCCTCTTCAGCGGTGGCGACAGCACTCGCGTCGATGCCCTGCGCAGTTCGTTGACCCAGTTCGACGACTTCAATCTCCCGATGGGCGCCGCCGACGAGAAATTGTGGAACAACGCGGCCTCCACCTCGACCGACTCGCGCTTCAATCTGTTTTTCATCAACGACCAGTTCCACGCGCACTCGCTGGATGGCACCCGCCTCGACAACACCGGCGACAAATCGCAAACGGCCCAGCGCTTTCGCAAGCCCATCGCGATCCAAAGCGGGGTGCGCCGGCGTCTCGTTTTCGACATGGACAGCCCGCTCAGTCCGCGCTCGGTGTGGTACCTCGACTTCAGCCCGCAGGCCGACGATCTGACGGGCCACGCCAACTTCTTCGACGAGGACGGTGCGCAAGGCCTGCCCGCCGGCGTGCTGCGCCTGCGCAGCCAGTTCCAAACCTTCAGCGTCAGTCTGATCGGCCAGGACGGTGCCTCGCATCAGATTGCTTCCGCCGACATGCAGGCACTCGGCGAGGAAGCGATCACGAATGTCCGTCGCGCATTCGACGTTCGCGTCGGTACCGACGGCATCCAGGTGTTCATCGATGGAAAGAGCGTGATCAACGCCGCGTTCCCGGCCAATGCCTTTAAACCCGGCACATACCATCTTCTGTGGAACGCTTTTGGTTACAATACCCCAAAGGACAATGTGCCCTATTATCTCCTGCACTGGGATAATTTTGGCTTCGACGGACCAAATCTCGAACCGCGCGAAATCCACAACTACGTCACGCGAATCGCCGGCACTGATTTCAAGAAATCCGAGCGCTGGAGTTCGACCTACCCGACGTTCACGATCAAGGTTCCCGACGATCTTCGTCCCACCATCGCCAACGCCACCGCGGAAGCGTGGCTCGTGTTTACCTACCAGATGGGCGATTTCTCGCAGTTCAATCTTCTGCCGACCGATTATGTCCAGGTGAACGGCGGCACGAAATTCACTTTGCCTGCCCGACTCAACAACAGCTCGCCCCTCGATCCGTCCCTGCTCACGTGGGACAAGCCCTACACCGTGCGCGTAAAGCTCGGCAGCCTGGTCAACGGCGGTGCTTCGCCGCTGCTGGTCGGCGATAACACCTTTAAATTCTTCGCCGACAACACCGGGTTATTGAACGTGCATCTCGAGGTGTTTTATCCCACGGGCAGCGCGCCCGCTTATACGGCGCCCGCGTCGATCCATCCTTTCCCGATGCACGCCGACCTGCCCAAGCTCGGTCCGCCCACGCGTATCCAAAGCATTGGCACGACGATGATCGATCGCAATCAGTACAACGCGGATGATCCGGCGGTGCTCACGATCCCCGTAAACGGGACGACCCCGGTCAGCATTCTGGCGGGCAACGACACCTACGCGGAGTGGGCGCCGGAATTGATGCTCCATCCGGTGCCAAGCCAGGAAGTCTGGAGTACGGGCGGCACTCCCGGCATCGCCACTGTTGAATTGTTCCTGCGCAAGAAAGGCACTGGCACCGGGCCGGGCCAGAGCATCGCGATCCTGAACACGCTGCGCGACGCCCCGGCGCCGCAAGTCCGTTATACGTTCGCGGTCGACACCACGAAATTCGCCAACGGCGACTACGAGTTGTTCGTCCAGGCCACGAACAGCCAGGGGGTCAAAGGACATCCCAGTTACGCCGTGACGGCCCAACGCTGGGACGCCAGCGAACTGTCCGGCGCATACTACCCCATTAACATCAGGATTCAAAACTGAAGCCACATCGACTGAGGTGGAACGCGACCTCCGGCCGCGCTCGTCTCGGCCGCGTAGGTTGCGCGCTCGTCGCGCAACGAGGACGTACGAAACCAGAAAGCCGTAGTGCGCTGGCCGCACCACGTTCGGGTCGTTGCGTGCAAGCACGCAACCTACGTGTTTATCGCCTGGGTTGTGGGCGGGGTGCC
>JBEHXD010000431.1:0-5087 GCA_048498875.1 Verrucomicrobiota bacterium | reverse complement strand
GGCGTTTGATCTGACGTCCCTGGGAATTACCCACGTAGACTTCCGGATTGCCTTCACCGGAAAGGACCATGGCGATCTGCGAGCCGTTCGGGCTGAAACGTCCGCCGCTGTTCGTGCCCTTGAAACTGGCCAGCAGCGAAATGCGGCGGTTCGCCATCTCGAGCACATAGATGTCGGGGAAACTCGTGCGATAGCTCGTGAAGACGATGCGCGAACCGTCGGGCGACCAGCGCGGCCCGAGGATCTGTTTGTTTTCATTGGTCCAGCGCAGGACGTCGCCGAAGAAAAGATCGGAGGTATAGATTTCGGTCTTGCCCGTCTTCTCGCCCACGAACGCCAGCTTGCCGGCGAAGAAACCGCGAAGTCCGCTCGTCTTGGTCACGGCCACGTCCGCAGCTTTGAGCAGGGCGTTGCGCAGATCGGTGCCGGTCACGGTCTGGGTGGCGAGGGTCGCTCCGCCCTTGGCCACGGTAACGGTGACCTGATTGGCCCCGGCGGGAGTAAAGGTAATCGCGAATGCCGAGTGACTGGCGCTGATCGAAAAGCGGCCATGCGCACCGAATGCCTTCAGCGCGAGATTTTGCAGTTCGGGCGAGGAAGAGCTGATGGTGATCGGAATGGTATTGTTGTCGCCGACCACATCGACCGTACCGATGTCGCGGGCGTTGGCCGCCTGGAAAAACAAAGGGGTCGCCAGCGCGAGCCCGAGGAAAAAACGAAAGGCATTCTGCATGAGAAAGTGAGACGCGTATTGTTGAAGAAAGTTCGGAGCCGGTTTTTGTTTTACTCCCGGCAACCTACTCACAAGGTCAAACCGCCTCGTTTTCCAAGCCATTTTCTTGTCCACGTGACCAACGATTCAATCAAAGAAGCACTCAAGCAGGTAAAGTATCCCGGATTCAGCCGCGACATCGTCTCCTTTGGTCTCGTGCGCTCCGCCGCTTTTGTTGAAGGAACGGCGAAAGTCGCGATCGCGATCACCACGTCCGATCCAAAAGTGCCGACGTTGCTCAAGGCCGACGTCGAGAAATGCCTGCGCGCTTTGCCAGGAGTGAAGGACGTGATCATCGAGATCGCGGTCTCGGCGGCGAAGGCGCCTCCACCCGCAGGACAGTCGGCAGTCGGCGGCGGCGGAAAAACTCCCAGCGGCTTGAAACACTCGGTCGCCATCGCATCCGGCAAAGGCGGTGTCGGCAAATCGACCTTCGCCGTCAATCTCGCCTGCGCGCTCGCTCAGATCCTCGAGAAAAACGGGCGCCCGGGACGCGTCGGCTTGATGGACTGCGACATCTACGGGCCGTCCGTGCCCTTGATGATGGGCATCAACGGACGCCCGGACATCGACGGCGAATCGTTACTGACGCTCGAGCGGCACGGCGTGAAAGTCATGTCGATGGGGTTTCTGGTCGATGAAAACACCCCGGTGGTCTGGCGCGGGCCGATGATCATGAAAACCATCCAGCAATTCGTCCAGAACGTGAAATGGGGCGAACTCGATGTGCTGCTGGTCGATTTGCCGCCCGGCACGGGTGACGCGCAGCTTTCCCTCGTACAAACGCTGCCGCTGGATGGCGCGATCCTCGTCACCACGCCGCAGGCGGCCGCCACCAACGTGGCGCGCAAGGGCGGCCTGATGTTTCAAAAGGTGAACGTACCGCTGCTCGGCATCGCCGAGAACATGAGCTGGTTTGAGGATTCGGCCGGGAAAAAGCAGTTGCTCTTTGGCGAGGGCGGCGGCGCGGCCATCGCGGAATCGTTGGGCACCTCACTGCTGGGACAGGTACCGCTTTTCCCCGACATCCGCGCCGGAGGCGATTGTGGACTGCCCGTGGTGGTGAATTCCCCCGAAAGCCGGCCAGCCGTTGTGTTCAAAGAGATTGCACAAACGTTGATGAAAAAATTAAACGGTTGAGTACACTGATTGACACGGACGCAACGAACTATCTAGGGTAAATCCCGCATGACACTCCTGCAGGGCCAAATCTTGCCGATTTTTAAAAAAATGGGGCGCTCTTCCCTCTGCCGCTGAGCCCAATCAATGCCTGCCATGACGACCACCACCACAGAAAGCAGCGGCAGCCGGGAATTCGTCAAGCAGTCCAGCTTGTACCAGGAGTTTCTCGCCGAGCGTGAAGAAATCCTGAAGCACAAGTGGATCGAGTCGGAACGCCTCGGATACGACATCGGTTTTGAACGCGCCCTGCTCGACTGGATCCGCAAGCATCGCGACAGCTGGCGGGCCGCCCGCCGGGCGCAAATCGCAGCCAGCGGCGGCACCGTGCCGCCGGTGGGTGAAACAAAGAAGTAAGCGACCGCAACCAAGTACATTTTTCCCAAGGCAGACTATTTCGTCTGCCTTTTTTGTTTTCGGGCGTCGGCTTTTTAGGCGCGAAGCGCCGTGGTAGGGCGGATTATCCCTAATCCGCCGGGATTGGGACTGGGCGAGGATGTATTCGACTGATCGCGGACCCTGACGGCGGATTAAGGATAATCCGCCCTACCTTAAACCTCCGATCATGATTTTTTAAACACTCTCACGCCCACTATTTCCAAAAACGAAAAGGCCGGTTCGCGAGGAACCGGCCTTGGAAATTATTCGGGAAGTCAGCCCGGAGATTACTTGATCTCTTTGTGCAGCGTGTGGCGCTTGAGGAAGGGATTGTACTTCTTCTTCTCGATGCGCTCGGTCACCGTCTTCTTGTTGCGCTTCGTGAGATAGCGGGAGGCGGGTTTACCTTCCTTGCGGGCTTCGGTGCATTCGAGTGTGACAGTTTCTTGCATGGCTTAAATGGGTTGTAAGGGCCGAGAGCAAAGCCGCGGCAGTCCCGCGTGCAACATAAAAGTACAACCGTTTTTAAGAGCGAATTCCCTTCCGCCGGCGGGTTTTCAACTCCCCGCCATCCGCCTTTCCTTGCCCGTCTGGATCAAGCGCTTACCTTCTTTTCGGTCAGCGACATCATCACGCCGCGGCGAAACAGCGTCACCTGCCCCGAGCTGGAAGACACCACCAAGGCGATCGAATCCGCCGCCACGGAGATGGCCGCGGCCGCCGCGTGACGGGTTCCCAATCCGCTGGGCAGCGTGTGATTGTAGTCGGCGGCCTGGATCAGCGATCCCGCCGATTCCACCACCCCGTCGCCCCGGATGATAAAAGCACCGTCGATCGACGAAAATTCCTTGATCGTTTCATCCATGAACGGATTCAGGATATTCCGATCCTCCTCCTTGTAGCCGTAAAATGGATTAAGCACGAGGGGCTTGGTGAGTTTTTCCACCTTGTCGCTGTCGCCGACCACAAACAGGCAACCGACCGGACGGCCTTCGCGTCCCTCCACCGCGAGTTCCGTGGCGACGGCCACGACGCGCTCCAGCACCTCCGGTTTCACGTCGGGCGGCAAAAGATCCGCGTGACCCGTCAACAGCGCCTGAAATTCCTTTTCGACGTCCACGACCACAATCGTGTCGAACTGATTGCTGCCCGCCATACCGCCGATGCAACAAACCCGGTCGGAAAACACCAACAACCCACGGGTCAATCCGACCAGCACCGCGCTGCGCAACTGGGCGAGACGCTGACTGGAAAAGGAGCGAACCTGAATGGTTTCATCGAAACGCGCGGGATGATCCTCCGCATCCGTCAGGCTGCGCGTGACCAGGATCGTTTTGATGGATGTCTTCCACTGCGGCGATTCAAAGGTGCCTGAAAACGTATCGCCAAACACCATCAGCGCCGTGCTGCCGCTGCCGCGGGCAATCTTCTCCGCTTCGCGCAAAACGACGCGATTAACGCGGCTCTGCGTCGCCGGCACCGGTTTGGGCGACAGACCGCCAAAGCCGGCGAACAACCGTTCGTGGAAAGTATCGAGATCGGGCGCCTGTAACAGGCTGTCGACAAAATCCTGCTCCTTCAGCAAACGGGCCAGCGCCGCGAGCACCTGGAGGTAATCGCGCGCTTTCTCATCGGCGATGAGCATGAGCACGAGATGCACCGGCTCATTCTCCATCGCACCATCGTAACGGATCCCGTAGTGGCTGCGTCCGACCGCGAGCACGTAACGACGGCCCATTTTCACGCGGACGTGCGGCATGGCCACCCCGAGACCGAGGTAGGTCGTCATCGTGTTTTCCCGCCGCAGCAGTCCTTTCAACAGGTTGTCGCGATTCAGGTCGGGAAAACTCTCAACCGTCAGGGTGAGCAGTTCGCCGAGGGCGCCTTCAATATCCGCACTGCCCAGATCGACCACCCGACTGCGCGAAATGTATTTGTCGAGCCGCATGGAAAATCAGGTCGATTGATCGGTCATCGGGACAGCACGGGAAATCTTGAGCGAAGATTCTTGGCGGAATGGCCCGGCGCCGGTCGGGGGACAACTTACTTTTCCCACTCGAGCGCGCCTTTTTTCACTTCGTAGAAAAGTCCGAGTACGAGCACCCCGAGGAAAAACAGCATTGGGGTCAGAATCGCGATGTGATTCGCCAGGAAATCCCGGTACACGAACGTCCAGGGAATCAGGAACACGACCTCGATATCGAACAGGATGAAGAGCATCGCCGTCACATAGAACTTCACCGAAAACCGGGTGTGCGTGCTGCCATCCGCCGGCACGCCGCACTCGTAGGGCGTATCCTTGATCGCATTGCGCCGGAAGCGCTGGCCGAACAAATGGCTGGCCGTGATCACGCCGATGGTGATCGCGGCCGCGAGAACGACCTGAATGAGGATGGGAAGATAGGCGAAACTCATCTTCCTGAGGATGCGCGCAGATATGCCTGCGCATCAAGTGGAAACTTAGTGGGAATCGCCGACTTTTTCCAGAACCACGTGCTTGAGGTCGGTCGAGCCCACGCCCAGCTGCTGCGCAAAATCAAGCATGCGGGCATCGTCCTCGGAAATCGGATTAAAGCCGTTCTTTTTGCGCGCCGCATTCAGTTTCTCATACATCATCGTATCCAGAATCACCGGGTCGCTGCTCATCAGGAGGCGCGGCTCGGAATTCGTGTAGAGCGAGTTGAAATAGGGTCCACCGATGAACTGGTAGAGCTGCAGACTCACGCCGCACCTGCACCACGGCGGTGAGGTACCACGG
>JBEHXD010000430.1:0-5092 GCA_048498875.1 Verrucomicrobiota bacterium | reverse complement strand
TCTGGCAGCACATGTATCGGAAGACCATGGCGTTCGGCCGCAAGGGCATCGCGATGGTAGCCATCAGCGCGGTCGATATCGCGCTGTGGGATTTGCTCGGCAAATCCGCAAAGCAACCCGTCTATCGCCTGCTCGGCGGACGCACGAAACCGCGCATTCCGGTTTATGCGAGCCGCCTTTACAGCACACCGCTCGACGAACTCGCGATGGAATCCGCGAAGTACAAGGCGCAAGGTTACAAGGCCATGAAGCTGCGCTTCGGCTGGGGTCCGGTCGATGGCCCCGAAGGCATGCAGCACAATCTCGCGCTCGTCCGCACCGTGCGTGAAACCGTGGGCGACGGCATCGACATCATGGCCGACGCCTACATGGGCTGGAATCTCGATTACGCGAAGCGCATGATTCCGCTGCTGGAGAAATATAATCTGCGCTGGCTGGAGGAGGCGGTCATTCCCGACGACATTCACGGCTACGCGGAATTGAAGAAGTTTGGCCGCATCCCGATTTCCGGCGGCGAACACGAATACACGATCCACGGTTTCCGCGATCTGATCGAGGCGCGCGCTGTCGACTACATCCAGTTCGACACGAATCGCGTCGGCGGCATTTCGCAGGCCCGCAAGATCGCCGCGCTCGCCGAGGCCCACCAGATTCCCGTGATCCCGCACGCCGGCCAGATGCACAATTACCATATCGTGATGGCCAGCCTGAACTCGCCCATGGCCGAATATTTCCCGCCGGTGGACGTCGAGGTCGGCAACGAACTTTTCTGGTACATCTTCAAAGGCGAGCCCGTGGCGAAGGACGGTTTCATTGATCTCGATGAAAATCTCCCCGGCCTCGGCCTCACGGTCGACGAGGAGAAACTGAAACAATTCGAAGTCACCGGGTAACGTCCGCTTAACCTTACATTTCTCGCGGCTGTCATTCTGAGCGCAGCGAAGAATCCACGGAAACGATCGCGATATCGTTGTCGCTCACATGGATTCTTCGCTGCGCTCAGAATGACAGCCAAAATTCATTCAAAGTAATACCCCTCCATGACCCGCCTCGTCCAACTTCAACGCGGCAACCGCCGCTGCGTCGCGCTCGTGGAAGAGCCGAACCTCCGCCTGCTCGCCGAGATCGATTCGATCTTTGCCTTGGTGAATCGGGCGATCGTAGCGAAGACCGGCCTTGTGAACCTCGTCACGAGCCTCGCGACCGGCGAAAAGCTCGCCTATGACCCGATCTACGACGGTGAGTCGGACTGGAAACTGCTACCCGCGATCGATCACCCTGAGGAACCCGCGCGGTGCCTCGTCTCCGGTACAGGCCTGACGCATCTCGGCAGCGCCAAAAACCGCAATACGATGCACGGGAAAAGCGAGGCTGAGCTGACCGACAGCATGAAGATGTTTCGTCTCGGATTGGATGGGGGACGGCCGCCGACGGGAAAAATTGGCGTCGCGCCCGAGTGGTTCTACAAAGGAGTCGGTACAATTTTGCGGGCCAATGGCGAACCGCTCTCCGTACCGGGCTACGCCGAGGACGGAGGCGAGGAGGCGGAAATCGCCGGCGTTTATTTCATCGATCCGGAAGGCCGGCCCGTTCGCGTGGGCATGACGTGCGGCAACGAATTTTCGGATCACAAATTCGAAAAACGAAACTACCTCAATCTCGCGGGCTCGAAAATCCGTTCCTGCAGCATTGGACCCGAACTGGTCATCGATCCGGCATTTGATCATGTTCCCGGCACGGCCAGCCTCGCGCGCAAGGGTCGCACCTACTGGACCCGGGAAATCGCCACCGGGGAAAACGAGATGTGTCACAGTCTGGCCAACATCGAGCATCACCATTTCAAATTCGAAACCCACCGCCGGCCGGGCGACTTGCATGTCCACTACTACGGCGCGTGCGCGCTCAGTTTCGGTGAAGGCATCGAACTCGCCGACGGCGACGTGATGAGCGTGCAGTTTGCCGGATTCGGCCGGGCGCTGCGCAATCCGCTGCGCATCGCCGCCAAAGACAACTCCCCTTTCAATCCGTTCCCTCACATGAACCCGTCTTCTTCCTTTCCCTCCATCGCCTTCCTCGGCCTCGGCATCATGGGCTCCGGCATGACCCGCCGGCTCCTCGACGCCCGCTTCCCACTTACGGTCTACAATCGCAATCCCGCCAAGGCCGCACCGCTCGGAAGCGCGGGCGCGCGGATCGCGGCATCACCCCATGACGCCGTCGCGAATGCACGGATCGTCATCAGCATGGTCGCTGATGACGCCGCCGCCCGCGCCGTGTGGCTCGGCGAAAAAGGCGCTTTGGCCGGTGTGACTTCCGGCACGGTGTGCATCGAATGCAGCACGGTTTCCGTGGGCTGGGTGCGGGAGCTCGCGGCCGCGGTGACCGCGCGCGGTGGCAAATTTCTCGATGCCCCGGTGACGGGCAGCCGGATGCAGGCGGCCCAGGGCGAACTCAATTTTCTCGTCGGCGGATCACCCGAGGTACTCGAAACCGTCCGACCGGTTTTATCCACCATTGGAAAATCGGTGAACTTGATCGGTCCAACCGGAAGTGGCGCGCTGATCAAGTTGATCAATAATTTTGTCTGTGGCGTGCAGGTCGCCGCCCTCGCCGAAGCCATCGCCATGATCGAGCGCGGCGGACTCGATCGCACCAGGGCGCTCGAGGTTCTCACCGCGGGCGCACCCGGCAGTCCGCTCGTGAAAACCGTGGCCGGTCGCATGACCCAGCCCGACTACACGCCGAATTTTCTGCTTCGCCTGATGCTGAAGGACCTCACCTACGCCCGCCAGGAAGCGAGTGGACAATCCCTCTCGCTGACGACCGCCAGCGCGGCTTGGGAGGTCTTCAACTCCGCCCTTCAAGCGGGACTTGGCGAAAAGGACATGGCCGCTGTGGTCGAGCCGCTGCGCTCCCGCTAAAAGCACCGGCCACGCAGTTCGTTTGAAGATCGACTAACGGAAGCGGCCCGCGTCACCGTCATTGTCAGAAACCCGCCCTCTTCCCCGGCGTCACTCCGCTTCCCCATGCGCAACCTCACCCGTCTGCTCCCGCTGTTTGTCGCCACCCTGCTTCAGGCGACTGAGCCTGTTTCTGAACGCCAGTATCTTTCCGGTCATGGTCCGGAGGACGCCGTGCCATGGGAATTCACCGTCACGGGCGGACGGCGCGCCGGCGAGCACGCCACGATTCCCGTGCCGTCCAACTGGGAACAACACGGTTTCGGCACCTACGATTATGGGCAGGGCTCGGAAAAAAAGGGCGACGAGCACGGTTTGTATCAGGTGAAGTTCAACGTGCCCGAAACCTGGAAGGGCCGGCGGATCCGCCTGTTTTTCGAAGGAGTCATGACCGAAGCGGCGGTAAAAGTTAACGGACAGTCAGCAGGATCGCCGCATATCGGTGGATTTTATCGCTTCTCCTACGACGTCACTTCGCGGGTAAAATTTGATGCCGGCAACGCCAATGTTCTTGAGGTCGACGTCGCGAAGGTCACCTCGAATGCCGAATCCGAACGGGCCGAGCGCGGCGGTGACTACTGGGTTTTCGGCGGCATTTTCCGCCCGGTGTGGCTTGAGGCCGATCCCACCAGCGCCATCGAGCACGTCGCGATCGATGCGCGAGCCGACGGTCATTTCTCCGCCGACGTAACCCTGCACACGGTTCGCGAACCAACGAGGCTCGACGGCCCGGCCGTCGTACCCGAGCGGCTCGAGGCGCAAATCGTCGACGGCGGGGGGCACAATGTCGGATCAGTTTTCAAAGTCGCCATCCCGGTCGGTGGCACCGGACGCCTGCATCTCAGTTCTCACGTGGATGCTCCGCTTCTTTGGACGAGTGAGACGCCCCATTTGTACACGCTGAAAGTGTCGCGACTCCGCGGCAGCGAGACGTTGCACACGATCACGCAGCGTTTCGGATTTCGCACCTTTGAAGTGCGCGACGGTGAAGGTCTCTACCTGAACGGTCAGCGTATTCTGCTGAAGGGCGTGGATCGCCACAGCTTCCGCCCCGACACGGGCCGAACACTCTCGCGGGCCGACTGCTATGACGACGTACGCCTGATCCGCTCGATGAATATGAATGCCGTGCGGATGTCGCACTATCCACCCGACGAGGCGTTTCTCGAAGTCTGCGATGAACTCGGCCTCTATGTGCTCGACGAACTCAGCGGCTGGCAGGCCGCCCATGGCACGGAAATCGGTCGCCTGCTGGTGCGCGCGATGGTCGAGCGCGATGTGAATCACCCGAGCATTTTATTTTGGGACAACGGCAATGAAGGCGGCTTCAACCGCGATCTGGACGGCGAATATTCCCTCTATGATCCCCAGCAGCGCCGCGTGTTGCATCCTTGGGATCCGTTTGGCGGCGTCGACACGAAACATTATCCCAACTACGACGACCTCGTCCGTCGACTCAAGGGACCCAATCTCGTGATGCCCACGGAAGTGCTGCATGGACTTTACGATGGCGGAGCCGGCGCGGGACTCGCTGACTATTGGTCGGCCATCAGCAGTTCCCCGGTTGGCGCCGGAGCCTTCATCTGGGTCTTCGCCGACGAAGGCATTGCCCGCACGGACCAAGGCGGGCGCATCGACGTCTTCAGCACCTATGCGCCCGATGGCATCGTGGGACCGCGACACGAGAAGGAAGGCAGTTATTATGCCGTACGCGAAGTCTGGTCACCGGTGCAGATTGCCACGCCCAAACTCGACGAAAAATTCACCGGGACGCTCGCGCTGGCCAATCACTACGACTTCACCCCGCTCGGCCAGTGTCGCTTCGAGTGGCGACTCCTGCGCTTTCCCGGTCCGTTTGAGGTGGAAAAAAATCCCAAGGTCCTCGCCCAGGGCCAAAGTGAAGCTCCTGCCGTTGCGCCTCACGCCACGGGACAACTGGCATTGAATCTTCCCGCCAACTGGCGCGAAGCCGATGCGCTTGCGCTGACCGTCACCGGACCCGATCACGAAGAACTTTGGACGTCCACCTGGGCCACCGTTCATTCCGCCGCCGGTCACGCAGCCGTGGTGCCGCCGCTTCCGTCAACCCCATTGCCAAAGGCCGCAGCGCTTTTCTTTCGGTCGCCTATGGT
>JBEHXD010000429.1:0-5093 GCA_048498875.1 Verrucomicrobiota bacterium | reverse complement strand
CTTCCCGATACCCTGGCGGATACACTCCCCCCGGGAGCGATTAAAACCAACGCCACCATCACCAACATCATTCCCGGCCAACCCTGGAAAGTGATCTACTCGCAAGCCGGCACGGCGGAAACCGCGGAATTCGACCGCGTCATCCTCGCCCTGCCCGCGAGTGGTCTGGCGCAGCTGGTATTCGGCACGCTCGGTGAACGCCTCCTCGCCTCCCTCGATCACCAACCCCATCCCCCGCTCAGTTCGCTTTTCCTCGGATTTAAACGGGAGCAGATCGCCCACGCCCTCGATGGGTTTGGGGCATTGATTCCGGCGTGCGAACGGCGGACTTTTCTTGGGGTCTTGTTTTCTTCGTCGCTGTTTGCGCACCGCGCTCCCGAGGGACACGCCGCCCTGACCGTGTTTGCCGGAGGCACGCGACAACCGGAAACCGCGCGACTGCCGGCTGCTTCGCTGATTGATCGCGTGCTGCCCGATCTGCGCGCACTTCTGGGAATCACGGGCGATCCTGTTTTCACCCATCACACGTTCTGGCCGAAAGCGATTCCGCAATATAATCTCGGACACGAGCGCTTCGTGGAACCGCTGACGCGGTGCGAAAGCGAACACCCCGGACTCTTTATCGGCGGCAACACTCGCGATGGCATTTCACTGCCCGATTGCCTGAAAGCGGGTCGCACCCTTGCGGAACGGTGTTTGAAATTCAGCGGCGGTACAGCCCCGCGGAGAAGGAACTAGGCAACCTCAGCACCGAATTATCCTCCTGAGTGCTGCGAATCCAGGCGACCGGACAATGAAATCATGTCCGACAGCGCTGAGGTGGAACACAGCCTCCGGACGCGTTGGTTCAGGTTTGGGCGACAGATTCGCGTCGTGAGAAAGCGCGTCCGGAGGCCGCGCTCCACCTTTTCAGGCGCTATTCCTGTGTGCGATCCAAGTCGCGATTCGATTGGTGTGGAAACGGCAGGAGACATTACCGCGACTGTCATTCTGAGCGCAGCGAAGAATCCACAGCTCCGTCAATAGGCAAGCCCATGGATTCTTCACTTCGTTCAGAATGACTGTAGCAACAACACTCGGTATGATCGCATCAAAACTGCCGCGCAAACCGCTCAAGTTCCTGACCTCACGCGCGCGGGTGCGCCTTCGCGTAGATTTCCTTGAGCCGGGCCACGCTGGTGTGCGTGTAGATCTGGGTCGTCGTCAGGCTGGCGTGACCCAATAATTCCTGCACCACGCGCAGATCAGCGCCCGAGTCCAGCAGGTGCGTCGCAAAGGAATGCCGCAACTTGTGCGGCGAGAGATCCATCGGCAAACCGGCCAGCGCGAGGTATTTTTTCACCAGCAACTGCACGAACCGAACCGTCACCCGCCGGTGATTCGGCGTGATCACCACGGCATCCGCCGGACCGGTGTCACGCGCGAATTCGTCGCGGAATTTTTTCATGACCGCCATCGCCACCGCGCCCAGCGGACACGTGCGTTCCTTGCGTCCCTTGCCCAGCACCCGGGCGCTGCCATTGCTGAAATCCACGTCGGCGTAATTCAGCGCGACCAGCTCGCTGACGCGCAAGCCGCCGCCGTACAGCAATTCCAATACAAGCCGGTCACGCCACGCGCTGAAGGCATCCAGCGATTTATTTTGTAACAGCTTGACCGGCCCGCCGAGCAGCTGCCCCATCTGTGATTCGGTCAGAAATTTGGGCAGCTTCTTTTCCAACTTCGGCAATGGAACAGCGGCGAAAGGATTCTGCGCGATCCGGCCTCTCTGCCTCCAATAGCGATAAAAGGCGCGCAGCCCGGAAACATGATTGTGCAGGGTGCGGCGGCTGAACCGGCGGTTCGCTTCGATCACGAAACCGCGAATGTCACGCGAAGTAAGCACGTAGAAACCGTCGCTGTCCGTCTTACTTTGCTGCAGCCATAAAAAAAAATCCACGAAAGCCTGGCGGTAATTGCGCACCGTGTATTCCGAATACCGCTTCTCCTTCGCCAGATAATCCAGAAACGGCTGCAGCCATTCGGAGACCACCTCCTCCGGCAAATCGGGCTCTTGGTTGGTTTTGGTCTCAGCCACGAATCGAAAAAATCAGAGGATTGCCCACGAAACACACGAAAAGACACGAAAGTAGAACAACCGAAGTTGCCCGCGAATCACGCGAATTGACGCGAATGAATGCATGAGGGATTCGGATTTTAGTTTTAAACCCAGATTAACGCGCATTCGCGTGATTCGCGAGCAACCTTGGGTTTCAGAATTTTTTCGTGTCTTTTCGTGTGTTTTGTGGGCCAAACTGCCTTTCACTAGACTTTTGTTTCGCGGGCAACTTTTGCCTCCACTTCTCGCATCACGCGATCGCTTTCCTTGCGCAGGGAACTTTCCGGATCGAGGCCTTTCACGCGGGCCGCGGCGGTGAGTTCAAACAGCATGCGGCCCAGCGTGGCTTCGTCGAGGCGGGTTCCGAGCGACTTCACTTGCGCGTGATCGTACACGCCTTCCGCGGGCAGCTGTTTTTTCTCGATCCGCTTGGCCACCTCCTCGGCAAACATTAACGCCGGCAGACGGGGCGGGAGTTGTTTGAAAACCGTGGATTCCGTTTTGCCCGACGCGGCCTTTTCGCCGGCCTTCACTTTTTCCCACACCTCCATGACCTGCGCCGACGTATCGACTTTGTTCGCGCCAAACACGTGGGGATGGCGCCGGACCAATTTGTCGTTCACCTCACGGGCCACATCCTCGAAAGTAAACTTTCCCTGCTCGGCCGCGAGTTGCGCGTGAAAGACCACCTGGATCAGCACATCGCCCAGCTCCTCGCGCATGTGCGGCAGGTCCATGCGGTCGATCGTGTCGAGCAATTCGCTGCACTCATCGATCAGGCACCGGGTCAATGACTGGTGGGTTTGTTCGCGATCCCACGGACAGCCGTCGGGGGCACGCAATCGGGCGATGGTCCGGCACAAATCGTCAATGGCGCTCATTATGTCGCAGGAATTAGCAGGGAATGAGCGGAAGACACGGAAAAACGGCAATTTGGTTTTGCCACATCCGGGGAGGTGTATTGCGTGGTACAAACCGATGGACAAACTGAGCGAAATCATGGCGCACAAGCGGAGCGAAATTGCCCCGCTCATCCGGACCGTGCCTTTGGCGGAACTGCGCGATTTGAACGCGACTCTGCCGAAGCCGCCCTCTTTTTTGCAGGCTTTGAAACGGCCCGACGGACTTCTCGCCATAATTTCGGAGATCAAACGCCGTTCTCCCTCCGCCGGCGCCATCAATGAGAACGCATCCGCGCTCGACCAGGCGCTGCGCTACCGCGCGGCGGGCGCCAGTGCGCTTTCCATCCTGACCGACCAGAAATATTTTGGCGGTACGCTGGCCGACCTGACCGAAGTCACCGGCCATTTTGCCCAGCACCCACCGGCGCTCCCCTGCCTGCGCAAGGATTTCATGGTGCATCCCATCCAGGTCCTGCAGGCGCGTCTGGGCGGTGCGAGCGCCATCCTGATCATCGTCCGCGCACTGACCGATCCGGAAATCGAAACCCTGCAGGAAGCGGCCACGGCCGCGGGTCTCGATGCGCTCTATGAGATTCACAACGAAGCCGATCTCGCCCGCACCGTCCGTCACGGGGCAAAGATCATTGGGGTGAACAATCGCGACCTCGCAATTTTCAAAACCGACCTCGCACTCACTGAACGACTCCTCCCTCAATTTCCCAAGGGCGTGGTGGCCATCAGTGAAAGCGGCATTGCCACTCCCGCCGACGCCGCCCGCGTACGGGCGGCAGGCGCCCACGCCGTGCTCGTGGGCGAATCCCTGATGCGCGCGCCAGACCCGGCAGCGTTGATCGCGGAATTCCGTCATGGGTGAAAAGTACACCGGCAAACTGCAGCCGCGCGGGGAATTCATCCAGCGGCTCGGCCGGAGCGTCGCCGTGGGCTGCGTGCTTATCGCGTTTTCGCTCAGTCTCGGCGTTTTGGGCTATCATTGGATCGCAGGGCTGGCGTGGATCGATGCCTTTCTCGATGCCTCGATGATTTTGTCCGGCATGGGCCCCATGTCTGAACTTCATACGACGGCCGCCAAGTTTTTTGCCGGTTGCTATGCCATTTATTGCGGCATCGCCCTGATCGGCACCACCGGGGTGATCCTGGCCCCGGTCATCCATCGCGCCCTGCATAAATTCCATCTCGAGGACAGCCGCACCGACTGACGCCCATGCCCCTGTCTCCTTCTGATACCCGTGAGCTGCTATCGCGCCTCGGCCATGAGCCCAAGCAATTCCTCGGACAGAATTTTCTCGTCGACGGCAACATCGTCAGAAAATCCCTCGAACTCGCGGGTGTCGCCGCCGGCGATGCCGTCGTGGAGGTGGGCCCCGGGCTTGGCACGCTTACTTCCGCTCTGCTCGACGCGGGCGCCGAAGTCTGGGCGGTTGAAAAAGACCGCAATCTTCATGCGCATCTCTCCGACACGCGGCTCAAAACCAACCCGCGTTTCCATCTGATTGAAGGCGACGCCGTGGAACAACCCCTGGCCGGAATTCCGCCCGAGCGTGCAAAGTCCTTCAAAGTGGTGGCCAACCTGCCTTACGCCATTGCGACACCCTGGCTGGACGAAGTCTTGAGTGGACCGTTGCCCGGCGTTTTGGTCCTCATGTTACAACAGGAAGCAGCCCAGCGCTATGCCGCGCAGCCCGGCACCAAGTCGTTTGGCGCAATCTCCATTTTCCTGCAGTCCGCCTATGTCATCGCCCCCGGACACAAGGTGGCATCGGGCTGCTTTCATCCCCGCCCGGATGTGGAGTCGTATCTCCTGAACCTGGTACGTCGGCCGGAGCCGTTTGTTTTTTCAGCGGAAGCCAGGAAACTTATCCGGGCCTGCTTCCAGCAGCGGCGAAAGCAGATTCGCGCCTTGCTTCGCGACAAATTACCCGACGAAGCGGCGGCGCAGTGGATCGCCTTGCTTTCCGCCAGCGGACTGGGACCACAGGCGCGCCCCGAACAGATCCCGCTGGCACTCTGGCAGAAATTTCCTGTCTGATCCCGCACCGGCTTGAAAATCGGGCAGGGATTCCTAGCTTCCACCG
>JBEHXD010000428.1:0-5125 GCA_048498875.1 Verrucomicrobiota bacterium | reverse complement strand
GTCGTGACGTGTTCGACGTAAGCGATGGTTGCGCCGGACACCGCGAGCGAACGCAGCATGTCCACGAGGTCGCCGGTAGTTTCGGGCATCTTGTGCGCGACCGGAGATTCGCCGCCGAGGATGGCGATGCCGCCGCTCTTTCCGGGATCGATGCCGATTACTTTGCGGGAGTTCACGAGGCACCTCCGGTAGCCTTGGCGATGGCGTCCTCAATTATCGCGATCTTTATACGGTCGTAGTACGTCGCACAGATATTGTGGTCATTGAAAAGTCGCTCCATTTGATCCTTTGCCTCCATAAGAGCGGTCAGCATGTCGGGAGCGGCGCTGATGAGAGCGGCATTCGCCTCTGCAATTTCAGGGCGCAAACCAACGGCAAGAGCCACAGGAAATCTAGGTTCGTACGTGGCGCAGATATTCAAAGCGTAACTGCCATTGAATCGCTGTGTTGTGGCAGCCATTAAATCCCACGGTCCCGGCGTATGCTTCGCGCTCACTTCACACTCTCCTTCCGCTCGAACATTCCCCAGCGGTTGCGCTTCGGCTCCTTGGCTTCCTGCGCTTTCCACACGGCGTGCTGGCGGTCAAATCGGCCCATGTCGTAGCCGTCGGAGTAGCCGCGACGGATTCCGGCGGAGTAGGCGAGGTGCGCGATCCATGCGCAGCCGCAGAGTGCCATGGTGGCAAATAGGTAGCTCATGCGGCCCTCCTCTTCAGCAGGTGTGCCCGCTCTTCGTTGGTCACGTACATGCGGCGAAAACCGAGTTGCCATGCGATGAACGCCACGCGGCCAAGGCTCAGGTCAACGACTTGGACTGCGTACTTCAGCGGGTGGTCCGCGAGCACGAGATCACGGATGCGCGACCGGATCGCGTCCATTTGGGCGCTTGTGCGGCGTGCCTTCATGCAGCCCTCCCCGCATCCGCGCTTTCGGCGAGTTGCTTCCACTCGGCAGTTTTCGGCGTGATCGCAGCTTTGGCCTTCAGCGAAAGCGTGCCCCACCATGCGCGGAATGCGGCTGTTCCCTCGCGCGCCTTGGTTTCGCCGACGTCGGACAATGCCTGCACGTCGATTTGCGGCTCGACCTTTTCGGCGGGCAACGGTTCGACCCGATGCGGCACACGCTTCCCGCGCTTCTCGGTGAGCGCGATCGATAGCGGCTCCTCGATTCCGCTCGCCCGTGAAATCTTGATGCCGCCGACAGCATCCGCGCCGAACTTCACCTGCGGATCGCGGTAAAGTTCCAGCCGCTTGCCGACGTATGCGTCGCCCTCGTCACCCCAGAGGACGACAAGCACGCGGCGCATGGACTTGCTGGGTTTGTACGGGCGTCCGTTGTCGCCCTTAAAACGGATGGTCACGGGCTGTTCTGCGCTGCCGGATTCGACGGCGGCGATGGTGATGGTCAGCGGGCCGGCGATGAGGTCATCGGCGTTCAGCTGGTCGCCCTTGGGGATGATGGTGTTTTTCAGGTTCATGCGATTATTGCTCCGCTCGGCGTGATGCCGGTTTCTTCGATTTCGTGATCGACCCAACCAGGCGCTTGAAACTCCACCGCGCCCGTGACGTAGCCCGGCCACTTGCCCGACTCCATGCACTCAGCCCACTTGCGGCAGGCGATGTCTGAATTGCGCCGACCGCGCACCTTGAACGCATCGTCAGGCCAGCCCGGAGAAATCAGGAACGGCGCCTCGTCTTCGATGAAGAGCAGGTTGTAACTCAGGCCGCCGGGGATCGCGGGCATGCCCGTCAGATTCTTCGCGCCGCGCAGATAGAACTGGCTGCGCATATCGTAGTTCATGCTCGCGATGTGGCGCGAAACCTTCTCGGGATGCGCGGAAACGCCGGTCGATTTGATGTCCCAGATTTCGAGTTCTTCGGGGTGCCACTTGTCAAACATGGCGCGAAAGTAGAGGTCGCCCTCTTTCCAAATCGCGACGGCCTCGCTGTGTCCTTTTTCGAGGACGTAAGACAGGCCCATTTCGGCGAGCTGAACCTGAACGGCAGCGACGGCCTCGTGCGCGCGGTCGAGGTCGATAGTTTTGATCGGCGTCTTACCTGCGGCGATGGCGTCTTTTTTGAAGGCCTTCGCCTTTTTTCCACCCCATGTTTTGCCGGACCACGCCACAAAGCCGCCACCACGACCAAGCGCCAGCTCATGCACGACGCTGCCGAAATCCATCTCCTTTGTCGTCACCCGCGGGCGATACTGGGGATTCAGGCGAGGGTGTGCTTTCCACGCTTTCTTCGGCGCACCCATGGCCAGCTCCACGGCCAACGACGACGACAGCGACGGCATCTCGCAAAGATTGTCCGCGTGATACCGCGCGGCCGGGATGTCGAAATGAAAGCCGGGAGCGAGCGGAGTAATTCCAGCAGGCAGCGGCGTGAACTTTGTATTCATAATCTTGATATTTATCGAAAGCAGTGGCTTTGACCCGGCGTGACGGGTGGGTTTAGCGGTGGGTGGGCTGGCGGTTAGGCGGCTGGAATCTTGTGGATGCCTTCCGCGTCAATGCGGACGCCGTTATGCCCGGGTGAAGAAATAGTCACGCTGGCACCAGCCGAGCGGATAGCGTCGACAAATTTACGGGCGACCTTTTCTCCAGCGTTCGCAGTCCCGATCACCGGCACCTCGCGCATGGTCGTTTCGCGCGGGATGGCGTTGCTGGTCTTGTTGACGAGCGCGGGAGTTTTCGTTTTCACCCACACGTCCTGCTCCTTGAAGAAGTATGCGGGCAGGTTTTCGATAGCCTCGCCTACGGTCCTGACTGGGAACTGCTGGCCCTTGCGCGTGGCGTTGTACCGGCAGGCGGCGTCAATGATGCGGTCGGGCGCAGTGGCGACGCTGTCGGCCTCGGGAATTTGCAGCACCCACGCGGTGAACTCAGACGACGACGGCAGCTTGCCTTCGGGATCGGACACCAGGACGACGAACTGCTTTTTAACCGCGGGCGGCTTTTCTTCCGCGCTGTCGGGCTGTGCGGCGAGGTTGAGGTCTTCGATGATTTTGCGCTTGGTAGCGGGCTCGATCTCGTTCTTGTTAAGAACTTCGGTGACTTGGCTGACGGTGATTTTGTTACTCATGGTGGCGCAGTTGCTGGCTACTTCACCGGCGCGGATTCGCACGCGCCTTGGTCCTTCGAGGTGTCGAGCACGATGGGCGCTTCGTCGCCGTCGCGCTCGCAGCGGTTCACGTCGAACCAGCGCGCGTCTTTCAAATCGCCGTCCTTCATGGGCGGCTGAACGAGCAGTTGGTCGCAGCCGGTCAGATAGCTGACCTTGCCGGTAACGATGCCGGAAAATCCGGTAACGATGTCTTTGGCTTTAGCGCCGAGGGGGATGTTGTTCATGGTTTCTTCTGGTTGTAAATTTAAGAATCACCCCGCGACGAACCATCGAGGCCGCCAGCTATCATGATGTCACCGGCACCTGTCGCCGTGGTGCGGGGTGAAGTGTTGTTATGGCGCGTGCGCATTAAGCCAGTGAGCGAACGCGCAAAATGATCGTGGCTATCGGCGTGCCCGACTCTTTGAAGGCCCCCGCTGGCACTTCTTCGATGTCGTGAACCAAGCCCGAAACGAGGTTGATGAAATTCGCGCGCTGGGTGGCGCTGCTCATAATGGCAACCAACACGCCGTCGCGCGCCAAGAAGCGGAGCGCGTGCGCAACGTGCTTCACATCCTGGTTCTTCGTGAACGGCGGATTCATCACAATTCGCGAGTATGGCCGCGGCGAGAGCGACAGGAAATCGCCCTCGGTTGTGGGGTATTCCTTCACGCGCAGCTTGGCGGCGCTTTCCGGATTCAACTCCACGCACTCGACGCGCTTGGCCCCAGCGGCAAGGCAGGCATCCGCCAATGCCCCATGCCCCGCCGACGGCTCAAGCACAGTGTAGCCCTCCACGTCGCACATGCTAACCACTTGGGCGGCGAGCGCGGCGGCCGTGAAGAAAGCTTGAAACTTCTTTTTCTCGTCGATGACCACGCCAGTTTCGAGCATCAGACCGAGTTTGGCTCTGGGATCTCCGTCGAACACGTGCGCGCGCGCCTTCGTGTTCCACTTTCCGCCAGCGAGGACCAAGGCCTTGTTCACCGCTTCGTAGGTGCTTCGGTCAAGCTGCGTCGGCGGAAGTACCAACCGATTTTCAGTGATCGTGGATCGCTCAAGAATGCCAGCCACGACAGGGGATATGTTTACGTTTGCCATGTGATTATTAGGATCAGAAATTGCGCCGGTCTCTCCCGACTGCCGCGCCCGCCGCCAGCGTATCCGCCGACGCACTACGTCTAACCGCGCACGAATCGACCGCGTACTTTCGCACGCCCACGGTCGCGGGCTCGGAGGCCTTGGTCTGGCGGGGTGGCTCCGCGCATAAAAATGTTACGTCGCCGCTGGCCTCCGCGCGCCGCTTTTCCTCTCTCCTTGCGAGGGTCGCACTGCCAGCGGCGAGTAAAGGGGAAAGTCTCGCGCGAATCTGCGCGCTCACGTCGTTCCTCTGGCTACGCGCTCGCATCAGGGCGAGCGGCCAGGAGGTCGACAGGGTGATGACGGGGAAGGCGGCGCGGGTCATGGCCGGTTTCTCCAAAATATCCCGCCGAAAAAGCAGCCCACGCACAGCAGCGCGATTCCCGTGACGATCTTGCCCAGCCCGGTGTCCATCGCGTTGCTGCCGTGTGCGATCAAGCCGAGGCCCGTCACGAGCACGACGGCGAAAAAGAGGATGCTGGCGAGGGTGAGTTTGGTTGCGGCGTTCATGGGGCCTTCGGGTTTTCCGCATCGATGAGCACGAGCACCGTGTCCAGCGCGAGGGTGCGCGTCTTCTTCAGCCGCTCGTCACCCTTATCGATGTATGAGCGCAGGTCATCGACGGTGCCGGTGAAGCAGCCACAGAACAGGCGAATGTCCGCGCCCTCTTTCTCGCGGATCGCGGTCAGCATCCGGCCGCCTTCGCCGTGGCCTTTGAAGGCGACTTGCGCGTAAGCGTAGAGGTTCGCGCCGGAGAGGTTCGCGTGGGAGAGGTTCGCGTGGGAGAGGTTCGCGCCGGAGAGGTTCGCGTGGGAGAGGTCCGCGCAGTAGAGGTTCGCGCCGGAGAGGTTCGCGTGGGAGAGGTTCGCGTGGGAGAG